>NZ_JCBDGH010000029.1:0-54942 GCF_059833955.1 Vibrio sp. R15-SG3-ISO1A | reverse complement strand
AATGGAGCGCTATATCCTCGATGAGCTCAAAGCTCTGCGCCAAGACCAACAAGATTTAGAGCGCCGCTTGGTGGTTCAAATTACCGACCGAGAACTCGAAGTGGCCGACAAATCCCTCAACTACGCCAACGTCACCGTGACCTACTTTTTCTACATCATCGCCGGTGTCGCGTCGTTGATTGCCTTTGTTGGTTGGCAATCTCTGCGAGAGTTCAAGCACAACACCAAAGACATGGCCGACAAGCGACTCGATGCGATTGCCAAAGAGTACGAGAAGAAATTCAGTGCATTGGAACGCGATCTAAAACGTAAGACGCGCGTGATCAGTGAAAACAACAAAGAGATTGAAAAGATTAATGAAATCCACAACTTATGGCTAAGGGCGCAAAGTATGCCGACCGCCGAGCAGCGAATTGATGTGTATGATGAGATCTTGACCATGCGACCAGGCGATCTTGAAGCGCTGACCTACAAGGCGGATGCAGCGATGGAAATTCGCGAGTACCACTGGGCGTTGAGTCTATGTAATCGTGTCCTTAACCTCGACAACAATAATGGCCCTGCACTCTATCAGCGTGCTTGTGCCTACTCTCGTTTGGGGATTGAAGAGCAGGCGATTCTGGATTTGGAATTGGCGATTGAATCAAGTCCGTCGATTCGAGAGTTGATCAATACGGAGCCGGATCTAGAGGGGCTACATGGCAACCCACGATTTGATGCCCTGCTCCTCGATGAGCACCACTAAGCTTGATAGATTTCCAGCGGTAAACCATCGGGATCTTGAAAGAATGTGAAGGCTCTACCTGTGAACTCATCCACTCGGATGGGTTCCACCTCCACCCCTTGCTCTGTTAAATATTGCCCATACGCCTCAACGTCATCCACGACAAAGGCTAAATGACGCAATCCACGCGCTTCAGGTCGGGTTGGTCTTTCAGGCGGTGATGGAAAGGAAAAGAGCTCAATTTGACCACCACCAGGCAAAGCCAAATCCAGTTTGTAGGAGGCTCTTTCCGCTCGATAGTTTTCCGCGATCACTTCAAATCCTAACACCTGTGTGTAGAACGCTTTCGACGTCGAATAGTCAGAGCAGATAATGGCGACATGGTGGAACCCTTTGATAGACATCAGTCATTTTTCCTTATTTTTTCAGTGTCCTAGAAAGATTATGGACGATTGCGTCCAAAGTGATTGGACAGGATGACACTTTTTCCATTCCTAGACCGCGCTTATAGTAACGCCATCGCTTCGCTGCCTCAACGCAGCGCAGAAAACCTTTTGATAAGCGGGCCAAGTGATGGTTGACCATTGTGAACATCAGCCCTAGTCATCAGTACAACATAGACAATTTAGGAGCCAACATGACTCACCCAATCATTCAAGATTTGAACTCTCGTTACACCGCGAAAAAATACGACCCGAGCAAACGTATCTCGGCAGAAGATATGGCGGTGATCAAAGAAGCATTGCGTTTATCGGCCTCGTCAATCAACTCTCAACCTTGGAAGTTCATCATTGTTGAGTCTGACGAAGCGAAGCAGCGTTTTCATAATACGTTCGCGAACATGCACCAATTCAACCAACCGCATGCGACCGCGGCCTCACACACCATCTTGTTTGCTTACGATCCTAAGTTCACCAAGGAGAAGTTCGCCAAACGTGTTGACGCTGAAGTCACCTCGGGCCACCTACCTGCTGACATGTACGATGCATTTATGGGTGCCTATGCGTTTGCTGACATGAACACCGATGAGACCGGCTTCAATGGTCACTGGACCAAAGCCCAAGTCTACCTAGCCCTGGGCAATATTCTTCACACCTTAGCTCGCCTTGGCATTGATTCTACGCCAATGGAAGGAGTGGACCCGGCATTGATTGGTGAAGAGTTTAAACAAGAGCTCGACGGTCACGTGGTAGAGGTCGCACTTGCGATGGGTTACCACCTAGACGGTGAAGACTATAACCACGGCTTGCCTAAAGCGCGCTTGGCGCTAGACGATGTAATCACGACGTTGTAAGGCATCAAAATGACTGAACAACCCGTTACTGTCGTCGCCAATGTGATCGCCAAAGCGAACGATATTGAACAAGTAGAAGGCGCTCTGACCAAGTTAGTGACGCAAACTCGCAAAGAAGTAGGGTGTATTTGCTACGATTTACACAAAAACAACGACAATCCTGCTCATTTCGTTGTGTATGAAATCTGGCAATCCGCGCAAGCACTGCAAGCGCACGCCGCCAGCGCGCACTTTCAAGCCTACGGCGCCGAAGTTGAGGGCATGGTGGAGCGTTTCTCCGTCGATAAGATGACGAAAATCGCTTAAGTCGCGCCCAACAAGCAGGCAAATTCAGATAGTAAATACCCCCGCCTATCCATTGATAGGTGGGGGTTTTTATTATTTGCTAACAGTGACGAGGCGGTTACTCTGTTTGAGTGGTTAGCAGCGTCGATTTACGGCGCTTGGCGACTCTCAAAGCGATACCGACCAGCATCACCAAACCACAGACACCGTACACCTGCATTACCGTCGGGTCATTTGAGACAAAACCCACATTCGAGAACATCACATACGCACCCAACACCATGTATAAGATGATCGCTGACGCTTCAAAGCGGAATGCCCACGGTGTCACGTCCATTGACTCGTTGATGGGCATCTCGTACTCGGTGTCACGAGGAGCAAAACGGCCAATGATGAACATCAACGCCGTACAAACAACAAATAGAATGGCCAGTTGGTGCAGGAAGTGAATCGGCGTATCGAACACCAACTGCATGGCCGCGTAGGATGAAACAAACACCACCAATGCCACTTTCGCCGCCAGTGCAGGCACACGTTTAGAGATGTAACCGACAAACACGATAGTAAAGATCGGCACACTAAAGAAGCCCGCAACCATCTGCAAGTATTGGAACAAACCTTCCGGTGCGTACATGATAAATGGCGCGATGCAAACCGAGACGATAGCAATCAACACACCAAATATGCGTCCTTTGCCCACCAGTTCCTCGTCGCTTTTACCTCTGCCAAATAAAGGCTTATAAACGTTTAGTGCAAAAAGCGTGGTTGAGCTATTGAGAACCCCGTTAAAGGTACTCAATATCGCACCAAACATCACCGCAACAAAGAAGCCCACCAATGGCTTAGGCAACACTTCATTGACAAGGCGCGTGTACATTGAGTCTGGATTGCCCGCATCGGCGCCAAACATGTGAAACGCAATGATACCGGGGATGATCAAAAACAGCGGCGAAATGACCTTAATCGCACCGGCCAAAATCACACCTTTTTGACCCTCTTTGAGGTTTTTTGCACCCAATGCACGTTGAATGATCGATTGATCCGTTCCCCAGTAGTAGAGGTTCACCAGCAACAAACCCGTAAATAGGGTTGAGAACGGCAGTGGATCGCTTTCGGTACCGACCGATTGCAGCTTCTCTGGCGCCGCCGTTAGTAGAATATCCAACCCTTCGGCAAAGCTGCCACCACCAAGCACCATCAAGCCAAACACTGGGATCATCAATCCCCCAATAATCAGCCCAACACCATTGATAGTATCGGCAATCACCACCGCTTTCAGGCCACCATAAATGGCATAGAAAAACCCGAGTACACCTATGGTCGCGGAGATTAACGCAATCGAACCAAACTCAGAAATACCGAGCAAGCCTTGCACATCAAATATCTCACCCAATACCACTGCGCCAGCGTACAAGGTGGTCGGGAGAATGTTAATCACATATTGGCAGAGGAAGAGTAAGGTAACGAACTTTTTCACCGACATGTCATAGCGGCTTTCGAGAAAGTCCGGAATGGTGGTAATACCTTGTTTAAGGTATCGCGGGACCAGCAGTAGCGCGATGATCACCAAGGTGACACCGGACGCGACTTCCCACCCCATCACACTCATATTGTGGGTATAGGATTGGGCACTCATGCCGACAAAACTGGTGGCGCTGAGGTTAGTTAAAATCAGTGAGCTAGCAATCAACCCACCGGTAAGGCTTCGTCCACCGAGGAAGAAACCTTCTTCAGAATTGTTCTTATCGTTACGCACTTTGTTGTAGGTAAATACCACCACAAAGCCCGTAAACAGCAAAAACGACAGCAGTACGGTTATAGACATCTTGTTTCCTTCATTATTGAAATATTCTAATTAGCGCTTGGGGATCGCTTTTTCGTTATGTAGGGGATCACGCTAAACCGTGCCGGGGGTCTGCTCAGAAGCTCAGCAGTGCAAAGTCTAGCGTGATGGTAAACTTGTAACGTTAATGGGTCTTTTTCAGATGGACAATCAACGCCGATTCCGGATCTAAAATGGGTAAAGTCACACCAATTTCTTTGAGGTTGTCGCCGCTTAATTTCAGCGTCTTATCCAACCATTTCGGTCTTTGTTTCATCAGTTGGAAGCTGGTTTGCGGCATTTCGACGATCGTCACTTCATAACGCGCGTGTTCATCCACACAACTGACACGCAGCGGCGAAGGTAGCGCGTGATTCGGCATCGCCAATTGACACACCGTCAGCAGCATTTCGTCGCCGTTTTCCACGCCATAGATGTGCTGGCGATCATCAGCAGGGTCGATGCGAAATGATCGGCCGTGATGCAACAAATGGCGATAGCGTTTATGCAAGGCGATATAGTGCGCAAAGGCGGCTTTTTCTTCTTTGCTGACCGACACGGGATCAAGTTCAACCCCCATATGTCCACCCAAAGCAGTCACACCGCGCATATTGATGCTGTGACGACGGTTGGTTGAGTGACACTCAGCCGGGCCAATGTGCGCCCCCATCACCTCCGGTGGGAAAAAGTAGCTCATGCCACGCTGAATGGTTTGACGCTCCAACGCATCGTTGCAGTCTGACGCCCAGAAACGATGGGTTCGTTTTAAGACCTCAAAATCAATTCGTCCACCGCCCGATGAACAAGACTCAATCTCCACCGTTGGATGTGCCTCAAGTAACTTATCCACCAAACGATAAAGCGCCTTGGTTTGACCATGCACCGCCGGTTTGCCTTGATGGCCAGGTTGAACCAATTCACGGTTCATATCCCACTTAAGATAGGTGATATTATAGCGGCTTAACAGATCGTTAAGCCTGTGGTAGAGGTACTCAAAACAGAGCGGATTTTGCAGATCTAGCACATACTGCCAGCGACCTGACGGCTGATGATAGCCTTGTAAGCCCAGAACCCAATCAGGGTGTGCGCGGTAGAGATTGGAATCTTGGCTCACCATTTCAGGCTCCACCCACAAACCAAACTCCATGCCCTTATCATTAACGTGTGCAATCACTGGCTCGAGCCCATCGGGGTATTTGTTTTCGTCCAGATACCAGTCTCCGAGGGCGCTTCGCTCACCGTCGCGGCCCACAAACCAACCATCATCAATAATGAATCGCTCCACGCCCATTTCTGCCGCTTCGCTGGCCATCTGCATGATGTACTCCGGCTTGTGGTCAAAATAGATGCCCTCCCACGTATTCAGATGCACTGGACGAGGCTTGGTTTGAGGGAAACGCACAATATGAGAGCGCACGAACTGATGGAAGCGCTCAGAAATACCGTTGAGACCGGTTTGGCTGTACACGCCATAGAGCCAAGGTGATTGGTAAACGTCGCCGGGCGATAAGCGCATTTCACCAGAGAGCAGCAACTCACCCGCTTGAACAAAACGGCGTCCGTCACTTCGCACATCAGCGCGCATTTGATGGTTGCCACTCCAACCGAGGTGAACACCCCACACCTGACCTTGCTGCTCACTAAAGCCATTGGTTCCGACGAACAAGCCTGGGAAATTCTCGTGAGAGGTGCGTCCACGGCGATTCTCTTGCATAAAACCACCATGTTCAAAGCGCTGACGCTGAGTTTGGAATTCATGACACCAACGGCCGTGGAAGGTCATCAGTTCATTCGCGTGATTCGGCAAGGGTAGGGTCGACGAGAGCTTGCCAAGGTAATAGGTTGATGCGCCAACATTTTTTACCGCAACACGTTTTTGCAGCACATCGCTGACAGGATCCAGTTGCAACTCAATCGTGAGCGCGAGCCCTGCCACATCATCACTGAGCTCAAAGGTTGCGCTGTGATCGCTATGAGAGACTCTCGTCACCTGGAAAACCGGTGCCCAGTCCTCTCCATCACGATGCCCTTCTATACCCGGTGCATTAAAGTGCCCACTACCGAGTTCAGGACACAAGGACAAAGGCACATCGACATCCAGTCGAGCTTGAGATATCGGTCGCTCGGTAGAGAGCAGTAAATCCTCATCGATTTGAGCAATCTTCGCTCCCCAATGAAGAATCTCAGGAACGCGATCTACTTTAATGATCACGCTGTGTTGTTGACTTGATAAATGAATAAATTGGCTCATACACCCTCTTGATGTTTTCGCAAACATAATGAATAGATTCATTGTGCTAATTTTCACTAGCGATACGACAACACCCGCCTATAAATGTGATCAATATTAAGCTAGCACTGACAATACTGTGCACCACTTCAATTTGTTTTCGAAAACAAAATTGTCGTGTTATGATCACATTAAGTTCGTGATATTGGAGTGGTGTTTTATGTCCGTCACCTTTAAAGATGTCGCAAAATTGGCCGGTGTATCAACGCAGACTGTCTCACGTGTCACCAATGGTGCTGACAGTGTCTCCCCTGCCACACGCGATAAAGTCAACGCAGCGATCAAGGCGTTGGGCTACGTGCCCAACAAGGGCGCACAAATGCTCAGCCGAGCGAAAAGTCATATGGTGGGCGTGGTGTCATTGGATCTCTCGTTGCATGGCGTGGCACTGATTGACAGTGGCATTCGCCAACAGGCGCAACAGTTGGGTTATGGCACCGCACTCTCTGTGGTCAGCCA
This sequence comes from Vibrio sp. R15-SG3-ISO1A, assembly GCF_059833955.1. Lineage (NCBI taxonomy): Bacteria > Pseudomonadati > Pseudomonadota > Gammaproteobacteria > Vibrionales > Vibrionaceae > Vibrio > Vibrio sp. R15-SG3-ISO1A. Next base: position 48,068 of record NZ_JCBDGH010000029.1, on the reverse strand, counting down.
GACAGACATGGACGCGATGAAAAGCGCCATTCGTGAGCTGATGGCGCAGCAAGTGGACGCCATCATTATCAATGCCCCATTAGATAGTGGCCAAGCGGTGCACTTGGTCGACAAGTTCTCGCAGCTTCGCTTAGTCTTTATCGACGTTCCGCCCGATACGCCAGCCCACTCGGTGTGCGCCGCTCACTATGAGGGTGCAAGTCTTGCGGCCCAGCATTTGATTCACTGTGGTCGCGAGCGTTTTGTGCTGATCTCAGGTCCACAAGAGTCCACGGCATCCTCCCTACGCTTACAAGGCTGGCAAGAGACCCTCTCAAATCATCAAGCGCAAGTGGTGCTGTGTGAAACTGGGAACTGGCAGGCTGAGAGCGGCTATTTGGCCATCAAAACCGCCCTTGCAAGGCGTCTCTCATTCGATGCGGTCTTAGTGGCCAGTGACCAAATGGCGCTGGGCGTTCTCTGCGCCCTCAATGAACATGGTATTCGAGTACCCGATAACGTTTCGGTGGTGGGCTTTGATGGTCAACAGGACAGCGCCTATTTCACCCCTGCCCTCACCACTATCGAGCAAGACTTTTTCACCATTGGTCAACAAGCGGTCAAGATCGCGATTGAGAGTGACAACAGAGACCCTCACCAGCGCGCCCAGATCACCGTACCTGTTACCCTCCTCCAACGAGAGAGTAGCGCGATGAAAGTCGCCCAGCCCTTGGACAAGAATGCGATTGTTGCCAAGTTGGAAGAGATAAAAGCGCTGCTTTGAACGCGGAGAATGACCGGAATCCAACACGTAAAAAAACCGCCTTGCGGCGGCATGGTCAAACTGCGTTCGACAGAGTTGTGAGCGACCATCAAACCAATACTGAGCCTAAATAGAACCTATCCGTTTAGGCTCTGGTACCTTTATTACTGACAACCGTCCGGGGGGCACTAGTTGTAAGCACGAGCCAAGATACCGTTCCCTTGATATTGGTAAACGTTAGAATTATGGCTGACAAACACCGACTCTCCTGGACGCAGAGTGACGTGTTCATCATTGGCACTGATGACCGCTTCACCCTCAACACAAAATAAGATTTCTGCGCTGCGCAGGTAGATGGATTTCACTTCATCCGTCGCAGACAGAACATCAAAACCGAAATCATCGACAGGAATCGGATAACTCAACTTGCCCTCTTTAAGTACAGGGTCTAGCTTAATGTGGCGAGGATCAATAGGCTCAAAACGCGTGTTATCTATCAGCTCTGGCACATCAATGTATTTCGGCGTCAGCCCCGCGCGTAGAACGTTATCAGAGTTTGCCATGATCTCCAGCCCTGTCCCTTGTACATAGGCGTGAGGTGTTTCCGCATGTAAGAACATCGCCTCTCCAGGCGCCAACTCAACCGTGTTCAACAACAAGGGTGAGAACAAGCCAATGTCATCTTTATAGTGTTGTTTAAAATCCGCAACGTACTGAAATGCTTCACGTGACATAGCGGTTTTTGCAGGGCGCTCGATCGCGGCATACAGCTCTTCAAGCGCGAACTGCTTCGCAGCGCCCTCGAGTGACATAATCGCGCTAAAAAAGCACTTGAGCGAATCGCTATTGGGTTGCTGCTTAAGCTGCGCCAACTCTTGGCTTAGTGACGATATGTTGGCTTCGTTAAACAGCGCGATGATCTCTGCGATAGGACGAAAACCATTCATGGCTTTGTAGAAGGTTAACGCATACACCAACTCCGGCTTGTGATTCGGATCTTTGTAGTTACGGTTTGGCGCATCTAGGGCAATACCCAAGGCGTTTTCTCTCTCAAAGCCCTGTTGTGCTTTCTCTTTGCTCGGGTGGACCTGTATCGACAACGGCGTTTCTGCCGCCAGTACCTTAAACAGATAGGGCAACTCACCAAAACGAGCAGCCGTATAATCTCCAAACATACCTTTGCTGTCTTTCGCGATCACCTCTGACAACAACTCTCCCGTAGCGGCAATTTTAGAACAGCCATTTGGGTGCGCACCCATCCAAAGTTCCGCTTGCGGCTCATCGTTAGGGTTCTGAATACCAAACAACTTGGAGATGGCATGTTTACTTCCCCAAGCGTAGTTTTGAATGACGTTTTCTAGTTTAAAAATCGACATGATGCTTCTCACAACAGCTTAACAAGAGCCTGCGAGAACGCAGGCTCATTGGGTTCACGACGGAGTTAAAATTTCACTTGGAACGATTTGGCTTGGCAGGCTTGAAGCGTTGCGAATGATTGCATTTCGACTTCGCCCTCTTTCACTTGCTCATCCAAGCCTGTTTCACGCCATGAACGGACTGGACGCGTGAATGACACGCAGTCTTCTATCTCACCGCTCTCTGCTGGGTTATAGACACGCAGAATTAAGGCATCCTCGTCTTCCGCTTTTTTCAACACACTGAGCACCGCACCTTGTTGAGACTTGCTCAGTAGTGAGTAAGTTAACGGCTTGTCTTGCTCACCCACATTCAACTTCATTGCGTTGTAAGGAATCTTGTTGTAGCACTCAATCGGTGTGACGTTATCGCGTGCATGCGCCATGATGTTGGCGTCAATGTGATTGCCCGCAAATCCATACAGCGCGAAATGGCACTCCAACGGTCCACGGGTTTGGGAGTCTGGCGTAGGAATTTTAATGCCTGATGGACGACCAGGACGCAGCAACAGCTCTTCTTTACCCAATACACCCACACCACGAAGCAAGGTGAGCGCGAAAGTGTCACGCTGATCGTCACCTTGGCTTGCGATCACTTCAAACTCGCGCAAACCGTTAGTCATGATGGCCATACCGCCCGCCTGATTTTCCACGGCAGCGAAGTTCATCAATTGATAGACAGGAACAGGCGCTTCCTTCCAACCTTCTTGCTCCCACACCGCCATCGCTGGGTCATTCGTTGGACGAGTAATCAAACCAAACTGGTTGTCAGCCACAACGTGCTCTGAAACAAATGGCGTTGGAATCAACACGCGAACTCGATGGTCGTCGGCTTGATTGTCCACCAGCATGTGCACATCAATACGGCGAGAGCCCTGCGCAAGCACCACTTGGCACTGGACATGCACATAGCCATTTTGACCGCTACGAGCCTCTCGTTCTGTCAAATCTGCGGGTATCGCCATGCGAGTTTCGATGGTTGCAACCGACTGGAATCCTTCATGTTTTACCGACGTGCTGGCATCAAACTCATCAGAATAGAGTAACCACTCTTTGCGCGACGGCGAATAATCGTATTCATCACCATCGTCCGAACCATCTTCAATGCGCAGCACTTGATCAAACGTCATCTGCGTTTCTTTATCAAAAATAGTCAGTGTTCCGTTGGCGTTGACTTGGATGCGGTAAAACTCGTTTTCCATCACCTGCGCCTGATCTGGGGTATCCACACCTTTTTGTGTGCCGGTTTGGTTGGCTTCAATATGCAATGTCGTGTAACCCATTGCAGGAACGGCGTGTTTGATTTGAATGTCATATTCGATGAACGGATCGTAGTTGCCGTAATGAACGATTTGACGGTCAATCTTGCCAGGGTCAATCACACGCTGATCTTGGATGTAGTACTCAACCGGTTTGCCTTGGTCATCAAACAAGTTAAACGCATCGGCACGAATCGTAATCGTGGTGTTGATCACTTCATCGCGCTCATAGGGCGACAAGTTGAATAGCGCAAGCTTGTCACACCCTTCGCGCTCAGGCATGTGATCAACGATTTTGCGCTTGTAGAAGTTGATGAGGTTCGACGCCATATCATCCGCGAGAATATAACGGTTGAGGATTTCCGCATGCACCTTGTCAGAACAACAGCAGCCGATCGAGTCGTGTGCATGGTTCTTCATGCTCTCTTTCCACATCTTTTCAATCAGACCGTGGTGATACTCAAAACCGAGTGTCCATGCGATAGAAGCTAAGGGCTCAAGAATGTTCACAATCTTGTTCTCAACCTGAGCGTGGATCAGTTTGATGTCCATACGCGTCGAAGAAATGGTGCGATGAACACGCATGTACTTTCCATCGTTAAACTCGCCTTTGACGGTATCTAGGTTGTCGCGTTCCTCACGAATGCGGTCAAACACCTCCTCAAAGCGGCTCATCATAAATTCGCGCTCAGGGTAGATCTCACGCAGCTTGTCCATCACCTCAAAGATGTCTTTTTGGATCGGCATCTGGTCATGGCCATTGGGTAACAAAATATCTTTGGTAACTGATGGCTTTTCCAATACCGGGAAGTATTTATCAAGACGCGCACGCAAACCTGCTTCATCTTGAGGTAAGTATTTACCAATCGCGTAACCTAATGGCAGCACTTGTGCCAGAACTTCAGAACCGTCGTTAGACTGCCATACAAACTCAGTCTTGTTGGTCCCATGACGCTCAGAACAACCACGCCAGAACATGGCGGTGTCAATTCCGAAGCCGTTGTAAATCATAGGCAGTTGTGAGCTCATGGAGAATGAATCGGGCAAGTAGCCAATCTTCATTGGCTCCCCTAACGCCAGACAATCACGCATGCCATACAGCATGTTACGAACGATCGATTCACCCGATACTTGCATCGTGTCGGTTTGCGAATACCAAGGACCAATAATCAGTTTGCCCGCTTCTACAAGAGATTGAACGCGCTGTTTGTTCTCCGGCTTGATTGCGAAGTAGTCTTCCAGTACGGCGGTCTGGCCATCCAGTACGTAATACTTATACTCGGGATCGCTCTCCAGACGTTGCATGATTTCTTCCATATTGTTGATCAGAAGAATGCGTGACTCTTCGGTGGTGAAATACCACTCGCGATCCCAGTGCATGTGAGGAGTAATATGAACGCGTGATGTAGTCATTGTGAATGTGCCTTAACCTTAAATAGTGTCGTTGAAGAAGTTCTAACTGAGTGTGTAGCTCTTAAGCGCGTCCAAAAATCTTGGAGACAAATTTGGAAAGCCCTTTTGGCTCCTCTTGCTTAGGCGGCTGTGCATCAGTTGCACGTACAGCATCACTGTCTTCAGCCTGAACCGGTTCTTCATCGCCAAGTAAACGCATAATGTCGTCAACGGTCGTCGCCGCAAGGACGGCTTCTCTGACATCATCATCCACTAAGGTGCTCGTCAGCTCCGTTAGTAGTTGCATGTGAGTGGAACCCGCTTCAGCGTTCGGGATAGCAATAAGGAAGATGAGATTGACATCCTCCTCTTCATCAATACCTTGCCATTTCAAATCGTGCTTTAGGGTAGCAACGGCAAACGCTGCCTCTTTAACCGCATCTGTTTTTCCATGAGGAACAGCCAGTCCTTCGCCCAACGCCGTCGCGCCATGCGCTTCACGATCAAATACCGCTTTCAAATACTCGTCTTTGTCATGAAGTTTGCCCTGCTGATTGAGTTGCTCAGCAAGTACCTCGATCGCCTGATCACGACTTGCAAACGTCGTCTGCAGATTAATGAGAGATGGATTAGTTAGAGTAGTTAAGTTCATAGTCATGCTTCCGTTATCTGTTCATTGGCCATAACTCTGACCAATCGATACATTTATAATACCTATATAATACAAAAAAATGTTGATCCATATCTCATTTAAGAGATTACCTACATATCAGAGCACTATTTGTATTAAAAATCCCTTAATAAACAAAAGTATAAACATCAAAAAAATCACAACACATTGTTTTTATTGAACTTAAATATCAATCAAACAAGCCAAACCAAGAAAATCACGAAGAAAACACTACAACAATACAACTTAAATACATATTTGACATATATGTGAGAAGAATCACAGATGACTGGTTTAATCTAAGCAATAATAAATTCATCGAGCAAATACCATTCAGCTCTAGGCAAACAACAACATTACCAATCCAATAAATGTAGACACGAAGCAAAAAGGGACTACAGATGAAAATCTTAGCGATTACAGCATGTACTGCAGGTGTGGCCCACACCTACATGGCTGCTAAAAACCTAGAAAAGAAAGCCGCCGCTCGCGGTTGGCAAATCAAGGTTGAAAAACAGGGCGCAAACGGCCTTGATGGGCGCATAACAGCACAAGATGTGGCGGAAGCAGACGGAATCATTTTCGCGACAGACGTGGGCGTGGCTGAAGCCGAACGCTTCGAAGGCCTCCCCTCAATCCATGGAAAGGTAAAAGATGGCATCAAAAAAGCGGATGAAATGCTTGATGCTCTCGAGCAAAAGGTGAAGTCCGAGGGCTCAGGTTCAAAAACAAATCAAAGTGCCTTCTCAGAAGAAGCGCAGCAAGTGAGTAATGACAATGTCGTTGTTAAGTTCTTGAAAGATTGGTACAAAGGTGCTCTTTCTGGCGTCTCTCACATCATCCCTTTAGTTATAATCGGCGGCCTTTGCGTAGGTCTATTAAACCTATTTTTTGGCTACGATTACACACACCTTTATGATGAGGCGATACTGGTAGAGTACGCGGGTAAAACCTACGCGGACCTTGGCATAATCAATGCTGCAGAAGGACTCACAAATAGTGACATCGGCGCGATAAAGAAAGAGGTCTACGCGGCCATTGCTGAACCCGAGGCCAAAGCTCAATTTGAGTCCTCACTTCAAGGCATTGTTCACTTTCTCTATTACAGTACCCTAAAAGCGTTCAATCCTTTGCTCGTCTGTGTACTAGCAGCGTTCACCGCTTACGGCATGGTGGGTAAGCCGGGCTTAGCACCGGGCTTTGTAGGTGGCTACGTTGCGATGGGTGGTGGATTTGGCAACATTTCTGTCATGACTGGTGGCTTTCTTGGCGGACTCGTCGCCGGTGCAGCCGCTGCGCTTTTCGTAATGCTGATACGCCAAATCAAAGTACCCGCTGTACTTGAGTCGGTTAAAATGATCATCATTACGCCATTACTCGCTGGTATTTGTACGCTGTTGTTCATGTACGTCGGACCCGGTAAGTTTTTTGCTGAATTAAACTCTGGTCTGGTAGAGTGGCTCACCTCAATGGGCACAAGCAACCTGATGATTCTTGGTTTTATCCTTGGTGCTATGGCCTGTTTCGATATGGGTGGTCCAGTTAACAAAGCCGCATATATGTTCTGTATCGGTGTGGGTACAAGTGGTGATTTTGCTGGAGATGCTTCTATCTTCTACGCAGCGTTTACCGCAGCAAAATGTATCCCTGGTATGTCTTTGGGCATCATGTCTGTATTATTCAAACGCTACTTTGATGAGGAAGACCGTTTAGCTGGCCCATCAACTGCCATCCTCGGTTTCTGTGGTATTACTGAGGGCGCAATCCCCTACGCAGTGAAAGATCCAATGCGGATTATTCCTGCCCATATGATTGGTGGTGGTGTCGCAGCAGGTCTTATTTTATCATCGAAAATTACCATAGGTACGGTTGCTGGCGGCGCGGTATTCATGCTTCCAGTTATCGGCGACCCAACGGCTTGGCTTCTCTATTTCTTGGTGGGCATTGCGGTATCGATTGGATTAACCATTGCATTGAAAGCAGTGGGGAAACGAAATAACCTAGTAACAACAAAAGCGTAATAGTAAGCTTCGTCGATATAAGGCTCTAGTGAAAACTAGAGCCTTATTTGATCTTGTCGACAAAGTCATCTTTCTGCAAATCAATACCATCGAGAAGATAGCGACATTTTCTCAACCGGAAGACAATCATATTGCATTCAATTTGTATTATTTGATGTTAATTCGTATTATAATTGTTTGTCTTTCTTGAAATATTTAACGTAGAGGTATTCATGGCTAGACTGCCGATGTATCGCAAAATTGCTGATGAGATACGTAGTAAAATAAGCAATGGTGAATACAAAGTGGGAGAAGCCCTTCCTACTGAAGCTCAACTACGTCAAGAATTCGACGTCAGTCGAGTAACAGTTCGACAAGCCCTCAAGTTATTGATAGAAAACGAAGAACTTGAGAGTATTCAAGGAAGTGGGACTTACGTTAAAGAGCGTAAAGTAAACTACGACATCTACCAACAGAGTAGCTTCGCAGAAAAGTGGGCGCATTTAGATGGGGTCACTCACAGTGATGTGTTGTCTTTTGAAATTCAAGCCGCATCGCTGACGATGGCTGAACACCTCGACATCAAAGAAGGAGAGCGCATTTTTTATATCAAGCGCGTTCGCTTTCTTGACAACAACCCCATTACCGTCGAAGAGACCTGGATGCCTACCGCCATGTTCCCTGATCTGACCTACCAAGTGATGCAAGGGTCAAAATACGACTATATTGAAAAGCAGAAAGGATTGGTCATTGATCGCAGCGAACAAGAGATCATTCCCGTTTTACCTCCGCAAGATATTGCCGAACTACTGGGCATAAACCCAGCCGACCCCATCATAGAAAAGCGCACACGAGGCTACCTGCTTGGTGATGTCGTGTTTGAGTACAGCCGAAACTACTTTAAGTCGAGTGACTACAAATTTACCTTAGTCGCCAAACGCCATAAAGGTTAAAGCGTTTCACTCGCCAGACTTGAACCAAGGTCCATCTCAACGCGTAGAAGGTCAAAAACCCTCTGCGAGTGATTAATGAATCTATCTCAAGAAATGCAATCCCGAGTCATCGAAATGGCTTGGGAAGACCGAACCCCGTTTGAGGCTATTGAGTGGCAATTTGGTCTCAATGAATCCGCTGTTATTCAGTTGATGCGTCTCCACCTCAAACCACGCAGTTTTAAGCTTTGGAGAGCAAGAGTCAGCGGACGGGCGACCAAACACCTCCAACGCCGAGATCCACGCGTTTCACGGGCCTATTGTCCCACGCAATACAAGCTGCGTTAGCCCAGGCGACACAGACAAGCACCAAACTCATATAGATAAAAAATACCCACTAGAGCAAATCTCTAGTGGGTACGAATATCATCGCTTTAGCAAGTAAACGAATTACTCGTAATCAGACGCGTAAGTGTCTTCATAAGAGTGCGAGTAGAACTCAAATAAGTTACCAAACGGGTCTTCTAGGTACACCATTTGCGCTTGCTTAGAATCATCTTCTGGATGGTAACGGTGAATATCCATTCGCACTTTACCGCCGAATTCTTCTACGCGCTTGATCGCTGGATCAAATTGCTCTTTAGGGAGTTGAAGACAGAAGTGGAAGATACCTAGGCGAGAGAAATCAACCTTGTGGCGCTCTTCACGGTCAACCATTTCAAACAGCTCAACACCGATCCCATCGGTTGTCACTAAGTGAGCAATGTTAAACCCTTTAAATCCTTCACCAAAGACAGCAATACACATACGACCGATCGCAGATTCGCGCTCTTCGATCACTTTGGTGTTGTTCATCACAATGCGAAGACCGAGTGCTTTCGTGTAGAACTCGACCGCTTTGTCCATATCGCCCACCATGATACCAACGTGGTTCATTTTCATAACTTTCTCCAAAAACTGATTTATTTATTGCGTGTTTTGTTTCGATAGGGAGAAGTATATGGATGACAAAAATAAATGAAAAATTATCGATAATTATAAAAATAATAACGAAAGTTTATATATCTGTATTGTCACGAGAAAAGTGAATCGAAATGGCCGAAGAAAAACGCACTCTATAGCCTTCTTATGCAGATTTTCATGTCAGTGGTTACCGCTCGTCATGCACCAGGTTACTAAAAGTATACTGATTGCATTCAATCTCTAGGTAACTAATATATACCGGAATAGACTTACAATTAGGTGCCCACTCGTTCACCTATTCGATGTGGGTCTTCAATCACTATGAGTGACGTTTTTATTATCATTGCTGATAAATGACGCGGGGCTGTATGAAAGCAAAAGTTGAAGTTGACCCAAAAGGGCGTAAGAGCGTTGTTGATGCCTGTACCGAACCTTGTGCGATCGAAAAAGGTATGAGGATTTTGGGCTCCAAATGGAAAGGCTCCATCATCTACCATCTCAAAGATGGCCCAGTGAGGTTTAATGATCTTTCCAGAATGCTGGGCGGCGCAAGTAAGAAGATGGTCGATCAGCGTCTAAAAGAGCTAGAAAGTGAAAACATGGTAATACGTCGTGTGCTCAATGAAAAACCCCTGGCAGTCAGCTACGAACTTACTGAGTTTGGGCGCAGTGCGTTATCGATTCTTGATGAATTGAGAAAATGGTCTGAAAGCAACAATGTGCAACTCAAATAATGAATGTTCCGCTGAAATAGCGAGAGTAACCTTCATCGCTTCCCCTTTATAACGTAGCAAGGCAACCTAAACAGGTTGCCTTGTCGTATCTCGAACTGACGGCTCAGTCGTCTAGCGTGCCACGGATAGGGTAATGGTTATCTGGATTGCGAATCCATGCCAAACCTCGAGTCAGTGCTCCAAGTTCTGGCCTTACAAACGGGTTATTGGATAGATCAACCACGTGTAGGTTGCCGTGTTCATTGACAACAAACAACCCCGGCTCTGCAAAGTTATGGTCGGTTTCAGCTTCGGAGCGTGGTAGCGATATGTAAAGCCCTAATGTCTTCATTTGTTGCTCAGTAAGACCGTAGGCGATTGGGAAACTGATATCGAGCTTGTCTAGGTGTTGCTCCAATTGTTGCTTCGAGTCAGCAGAGACAGCCAGAATATCAACGCCCGCCTCACTAAAGGCTTGTTTATAGGTCTCAATTTCATTCAGATACTTAGTGCAAAGTGGGCAATGTTTACCACGATAGACAAACACCGCTTGCCATGTTGCATCACCTTGAGGCTGGCCTAGCTTGACTGTGGTTCCATCCAGCTTTGTTGCCTCTAATGTAGGAAAAGCGTCACCCGCTTTGAGTTTTTGTGAGTAAGTCATCTCGGCTCCTGGGATTGAAGTCATTACTAACTAGAAAAAACGATAAGATACCAATAGACCAGTTGCAACCAGTATACTTTTAGTAACCTAGCTTTGATTCGTCTGAGCCATTAACTCAGTTAAGATCTGTTTGTAACCTTCCACTGGATGCGCACCAGACACCGCATGTTCTCTGTTGAAAATTACCGTTGGCACACTCGATATGCCCAGTTCTTGCCATTGTTTCTCAGTACTGCGGATTGAGTTACGTCGCTGAACATCATCTAGCCAGCGCATCCCTTCTTCAGGATCTAGGCCTACAGTGATGAGCTCTTGCTTGAGAATCTCACGGTCAGAGACATCTTTCTGTTCACTGAAAAATGCGCTAAATAAACGTATTTTTAGCTCAGTCTGCTTGCCTAAGCTCTTGGCGTAATCGAGTAAAAGGTGTGCATCAAACGTATTTACCATCTTCATGTCATCAAAGTAGTTAAACTTGAAGCCATGTTCAGCGCCAATGCTGGCGATACGAATGCGCGCGTTGTGACTTTCCTCTGCGGTACTGCCATATTTACGAGCAAGGTGATCTCGAAGGTTTTCACCGTCAGCAGGCATATCCGGGTTCAACTCAAAAGGCTGCCACTCGATCTCGATGCGATCTTCAATGCCGAGTTGTTTGATCGCCGCTGTTAAATGGTTGTATCCGATGATGCACCACGGACAGACAACATCACTAACAATATCGAGCTTAATTGTATTATTCATATGGGTCCCCTACTTAAAGCACTGTGCTCAAAACAATCTTCTCAAAAGTGTGCGTCTAAGTGTGCTTCAAAGCGAGCAAAATCGTTCTCAATGTCGGCGTTTTTCATCACGTCGTAGCAAGCAAAGGTTGGCAGTGCAGACATACCAAAGAAACGGAAGTTTGCGTGCATGTGGAACATCAAGTCATCCACACTACGACCTTGGAACAAGTACTCGCTATCATCATTAAATGACTCTTCTGGTGCATTGAATGTGAAAGAGAGCATGTATTTTGTATTGGTACGAGTGCCGCCTGTTCCATAATTTTTCTTTGGCTCTTCCGGCGTTCGACCATCAAAGGCACACAGCGAACCGCCCATCCCCGCCGTGAAGACATCATCCATGTATTTTTTGAAAGACCACGGAATCGTCATCCAGTTGACAGGCGATTGGAGTATTACTCGGTCTGCCCACTCAAAGTTCGCCAGTTGTTCATCCACTACGATGTCATCTTGCATTGTGACAACGCGAACGTCATGACCCTTTGATTCTAACTGGGTGCGAGCTTTCTCTACTAAAGCCGCATTGAGTTTGCCTTCAGAAAATGGAGATGGCTCGTGTGCGTTAATGATTAGAACGTTACTCATGATATTAACCCTTCAATAATTGGCTGTATGACAAAGCGAGCAATAATCTCGCTGTGTTGCGGTTTATTATGGTTACCTACATTGCGAGTGCAATTAGTTAACTTTTAGTAACCACCCTGACGGTTGATAAAAATTACATTAACTACATGTTTAATATGACTTAATTTTTTTGCATTGGAGCAGACATATGAGGGGAAAGGCGACTCTAGGTTATCTCAAGTAGACGAGCTGAAATTATTGGTGGGTTACCGCGGGTTTAGCATCAGGAGATAAAAGCACTGCTAAAAGAGAGAATAGAAAGAAATGAGTAGTCTGTTATCTTGTGACCAGATGTTCCCCCCGCTTTTAATGATTTATGAGCTGCAACTGTGCAATTTTTCGTCGCTCATTGTTGCCTCGCTCCTTCTCAGGACCTGCGAACAGAATACCTGATCAGCACACCAATAGGCCAAGTCAATCTAATCCGTATTTTGATCTCTTATACTACGAAATTTTCCGTAGCTCGCCCCCAAAATTACAAGTCGATTCACACAACAGGCTGATATCAGTTAAGTTTCATAACAAATGGCAGAAAAATATACGGAATTCAAAGGCTGAAAAAGTCCGTCTATAAAGCGTTAGCTGACACCTACATAATTGAGATAGGAGTATTATGAAAGAGGATTTGAGAATATATGCCAAAGGCTTGGCATTTACTGGAGGTAGTTTTAGCCTGCGCTCTCTCGATGTACTTATTTCAAATTATCGAAAAATTCTAGATCAACTCATAGCTGTTAGTTTAGGAAAGTCTAAAGCGGATAGACATATACGTGAACAAATTGACTATCAAGTAGAAATTAAAGAAGGTTCTATTGAGCTGTTGGTTGATTTCGTTATGAACAACAAGGAGCTTTTGCGCCTCTTGCCGCCGACGGTGGTTATCAACTATCCAATACAATTGTTTCATTGTACAAAGACGCTATTGCGTTAAGGGATGCTGTTGCAAAAATCGCGGACAAAGGATTACAAGTAAAAATTAATATATCTAACTGCTTTAATATTGCCAGTATTAATCACAGTAGTAATGTCAGTTGCAACCTGAATGATGGTTCGATCTTAATTGGTGACCCGAAGATTTTACTAGCTGCGCAAACGACCAAATCTGCCGTTGATAATGTCATAAAATCTATAGATGGCTTAAATGTAGAATATGTCGACTTTGGTTCGGGTGTAAATGATCTTCGATTAACTGAAAAAAAATAAGAACTTACTAGGTCGTCGCAAAGAGGAAATACCCACGACACTCAATATTATCGGTCGATTGGATATGATTTCCGTCAGCAGTCACCGAGGTGCAATCGTATCGGATTGTCAGCGTTTTAATGTCACTTGGGATGAAGAGCTTAGGGACAAACTATTGAAAGTTGTTGATGTTGAGGCAACTCAGTTTAAAGCTAGACCCGTAATTGATCATAAATCATTAAGTGACAAAGAAATTGGTTTCCATATCGTCGACTGTTCGCAGTTGCAAATTGACTTAAACGTTTAAGTTAATCAGCTAACAAGTTACTCAAGTGGCCGTCATGGAGCTTGCTATACTCAAAGTGATAGAATAGTATCACTTTTGTATTCCTTTGGAGCAGCTCTCATGAAAGTAGAACTAGTTACATCACTCAAGCGTCAAGCAACTAAGATCCTCGCAGATCTCCACGACACAAAAGAACCAGTGTTAATTACTGAACATGGTAAGCCATCCGCGTATTTAGTTGATGTTGATGATTACGAGTTTATGCAAAATCGTTTGGCTATTCTGGAGGGTATTGCGCGAGGTGAGCGCGCACTAGCTGACGGCAAAGTGGTGAGTCATGATGAAGCCAAGGACAAAATGTCAAAATGGCTGAAATAATCTGGACTGAGCCAGCGTTATCTGACCTCAATGATATCGCTGAATACATAGCACTTGAAAATGTCTTAGCGGCAAAGCAGTTAGTACAAACGATTTTCTCTAAAGTCGAACGCCTAGAAACTTTCCCTGAATCAGGTCGTATTCCGCCAGAATTAGAACATTTAAGTTATCGTGAAGTTGTCGTTAATCCATGTCGTGTTTTCTATAAACAGGACAGTGACAAAGTCTATATTCTGTTTGTTATGCGTGCTGAGCGAGATTTGCGTAAGTTCCTGTTGAGTAAGCAATAACCTTTGGGGATGAGCGCCATACAAGTGTTTAAGGATACAAGATACTTTTCCTCATCTGACCTGATAGCTTTGGGCCGATGAGCTAAGAAGGTTTTGTCCAAATACGCGTTAGCCCAATACAACCCGGCATTGAGATAACCGCAGTGATGGAAAGTCAGTGATGTCAGTGCCCTGATCAAGGCTCAATCTATCCGAGTAATAAACGTCTGCTCGTCATCCACAAACGCGACAAAGCCGCCGTGATAGATAAACACTCGGCCACGTCCCTCTACTAAACAAGCGAGCTGTGGGTTCAGATCTTCTTGGTTGCCTTGGCTTTGAAAAGTCCCGGTGTCGGTGATAACGCCACTGAGCCTAGGCAAATAACCGTACGTGCGCTTAGCTTGATCAATCAAACTCAATTCGCTGGCGGTAGAAAAGCAACGGGGTATCTCACCTGCGTCTTCAATGAATAACGTTTTAAATTCTTCAAAAGCGGTAATCACCAGCCAGTCGATACCGTTTACATGATGGATGAACATAGTGTTTCTCGTTGATTTTGACGCGCGGATCTTATCACTATCAGGGGCAGCAACTCTATAAATAGGTGTTCTTGTTTCAGATGGAGCGTACGCGTGACTCTGATGACATGGCTTTCGAACCAAGAAGAGTCGAACATCGACATCTGCAAATAGTCTTCATCACTTTCACTCCGCCTTCGCCACAAAAATCACCGCAATCCCGCCGAGCACCAAAGCCGAAGCCAATACAGCGCTAAAGGTGATGGACTCACCAAGCCCAATAGAGCCGGCGAGAAAGGCGATCACCGGAACGGCGAGTTGTGCGATGGAGGCCTTGAGCACGGTGATCTGCTTGAGCACTTGATACCAAAGGATATAACCCAATCCTGAGGCGGCGATACCCGAGGCAAGCGCCCACATCACGCCCGAAGAGGTTAGGGTGACATCCATAAGCAGCACCGGGCTGGCGAGCAGTGCGAGGAGGCTGGCGAGAATAAATCCGTGGGTAATCGCAACGGATGCGACACCGCTTTTTTTGCCAAGCACGGTAAACATCGCCCATGCAACGCCAGAGGCCAACATCAAACTCGCTGCGCCAAGGCTCGGTGATTGCGCGGATGGCAGCATTAGAACCACAAAACCTGTCACCGAAGCCAAAATACCGACTTTCTCCAGCCTACTCAGCGCATTGCCTGACGCCACGTGATAGGCAATTAACGTCATTTGCACCATACCAAACAGCAGTAGCGCGCCCGTCCCTGTGCTGAGTTCGGTATAGGCGTACGAGAAACACACCGCATACACAAACAGAGCGATAGCAGACCACCAACTAAGCGACGATCGGAGAAAACCGAGCGACGCCTTACCGTGAAAGTGGCCGCGCATAAACAGCAAAAGGGCCAAAGTGACCGCACCAGAGAAGAGACGCAGCAAGGTGAAGCTGCCCGGGTCAATCGCGCCGCTTGCCAAGGCAAGACGACAAAAAAAGGAGTTGGCGGCAAAGGCGATAAGCGCCAAGCACAAGGTCATCATGTGGGGCATAATGCGAGAAAATCCAATCTAAGAGGGTATGAGCGTCCGTTACGAGAAGCGCCAGTATACCCCAGCACTTAGTGCGCGCGAGCCAATAAGCCCGCGCGGTTTAGTCGAATCGTTTATGACTCATGCCTTTCGGTTATGGTGGCTTAAATACGCCTGCGCGCACTCTCTGCCCATGTACTTGCTCAAGGTTCTGGCGGGTAATGACGTTAGATCAACCACAATCAAACCATCTAAGGCAAAATGAAAAGCAGGGTCAACATTGAAGCAGACTAATTTGCCATTTAACCCCAGATATTGCCGCAACAGGACCGGCACCCCTACCCCACGCTCTAAGCGCTGCAACACTTTAGACAGTAACGGCAGTTCGGCCAATGAACTGAGCATGTCGGGTCGCCAGAAGGTGTTGCCGCTCTCTTTCAGTGGCGTGGTGGGTCGAACCAGTTTCGCCTTGTCTTGATCGTAATGATGCACCGTCATCACCGATGCGATGAGCTGGCGCGCCACTGGGCTGTAATCGTTGCTAATGCTGACAGGCCCAAACAAATGGGTATAGCGGGGGTGGCGCGCCACAAACGCCGCAATCCCTTTCCAAAGGAGCAGCAAGGAGTGCAGATTTTTTTGGTATTGCTCGGCGACCACTGAGCGGCCAAGTTCGATGGATTGCCCCAACTGGCCAACAAACGCGTGATCGTACTCAAACAGGCTGCGAGAATAGAGCGCCTCAATGCCGCCTTGCGCGGTGAGCTCATCCACCAAACCGAGTCGATAAGCGCCCACCAACGCGCGATCGCTGCGATGCCACACAAAGAGTTGATGGTATTTGGGGTCGAAATCGTCGACATCACAGCCGCGTCCTGAGCCTTCACCGACGGCGCGAAAACTCTCCTCTCGTACTCGCCCGATCTCTTGCATCATGCGCGGCATCCTTGCGGTGGGCACGCAGTAGACCACAAACTCGCCCTGTTCGAGCAGTTGAAACTCGCCGAGCGTCGCCATCTCTTGCTCGAGTTCTGCCACGGTCATCGGTGCGATGATCGGCTGCTGGGCACTTTCAGGAGGTCGCCGAGTTGCCGTATTCTCCTCTCGACTGCCCATCAAATAGGTATTCAGCCGCAGATAATGCGTCAGTTGCTGATCATCATCGAAATGTTGCAGTTCAGAAAACGGGATCGGCGCTCCGACCGAAACAGAAATGGTCTGCCCGGATTTATTGAGCAGTTCACGCCCAAGCATGGCCGTTCTCAATAGCGGATGCACACGACCGGCTTGATAGAACCATTTGCTGTTCATGCCTTGAATAAAAATAGGTACGGTTGTCGCCTCGGCATGGCGGACAAACTTCGCCACCGACTGGCTCCACGCTTTATCGGTGATTTGCTTCGCATCGGCTTGCCATGCCGACACTTCTCCCGCAGGAAAGAGAATCAACACTCCGCCCTCTTTTAAGTGCTGATTGGCCTCAGCAATCGCGCGCCGATTGGTGGTTCTTGCCCGCTCACCGCCGAACACATCCACGCCGATGAACAGTGAATCGAGCTCTGGTATCCGCTTAAGCAGCTCATTAGCCAGCACTTTGACATCTTTGCGCACTTGCGCCACCAGCGAGGCTAAAATAATGCCCTCAATACCGCCAAATGGATGATTCGCGACAATCACCACAGGGCCTTCCTGTGGAATGGACGACACACTGCCGTGATCAACTGAATACTGAGTGCCGATTCTCGCCAGCGCTTCATGCATAAACTCAAAACTGTCTTTTGGCAGCGCCGCTTGTTGATACAAGGCATCCAACTGCGACAAACCGGTCGCCCATTCAAGCGCTCTTTCGCCAACACCGAATGGGGTTTTACGTGGTAAACGAAATGGACTGGCGTACATAATCACATCCTCTTGATGAACAAACGTGGCGCGTCAACTCGCCGCTGGTCTATTGAGCAATCAAACCTGGCCAGTTTTGGTCAGCTTGTTGAATGTGCAGAGTGCGCGCGCTGTCCCAGCGCCCTTTGATGTCCGCGTTGTAATTGAGGTACAACTTGCCGTCGACAATTGCCCACTGCTCAGGATCGGAAGGGGCAAAATCGCTCTTCTCAGACACCGCCCAAGCACAATAGCCACCATACTGCGGAGCGTACTTTTCCGGCTCTGCTTCAAACATAGCTAAGTGCTCAGCGGATGAGAACAGCCACTGCGCGCCTTGGTATTCTGTTGTCCATTGGCTGTCACCTTTGACCGCTTGGCCTTGAGTGAAATACGCCACGGTATCGTAGCCGCTGACCGCCTTATTACTGAAAAATGAGGTGGAGATAAGATCCGCCGCGTTGGCGGAGACGCTAACCAAAAGCAGCGCAAATAAACGTAGTAGTTTCATGTCATGACTCCTTGATACTGGTGGGTAGGTCAATACTGGTTGGCACGCGGTAGTGGCGTGCATTTGGGGATACATCGGCCAAAGGGCCTGCGTCGATCGCTTGATAGCCCATGATTTTGTCGGTAGGACTGACATGGACGGTCGTAATACTGACGGTGCGCGCGTCTTCTCTGGCCATCAATGGCGAGAGATGAGGCCGCTGGGTATCGTGTCGGGTATGAAAACGCTCACCGAGCGTGTCATCATTCGACTGAGAGGCCAAGTCAGCAAACAGGCTAGTGCGGTAGTCGAGCGCGTCATAAAAGAACCGACCGGACGAGACAATCGGCGCCACCGCACGATGATGGCTGAGCGCTTGACCATCCCACGTCCACATCACGGTTTCATTCGCGTTGCGACGAGTATCGAACGAGACCACAGTAAACGGGGCATAGTGACTCAAGTTCAGTGCCAGCATTCTTCTGTCCACTTCTTGACTCGATACACTGCTGGCAAGCTGCTTAACGATTTGCCCGCGACTTGTCAGTGGTCCTTGGGGCATCTGCCCTTGGTAGAAGTTGAGCAGACACACAGTCACGCCATACTCATTGGTCGCGATCCAACTGCCACCGCCTTCTGGATCAAGTGGCATTAGGCAGTTAACCTCCTCCAACTGCATGGCTTGTGGCTCAGTGGCGGGCTGACGAGTTCGCTGCTCATCGCGGTTGAAGTAGACGCGGTAATGACTCACGCCGTGATAGGTCCAAGATAAGGTGCACATGTTATTGAGCCCTCTGATAAGTCGCGGTCGCCGGAGCCATGCCAAAACCCGATTCCACCTCGATGCCGCGCAGTGACGCCACCACTTTCGCCATCGCAAAGTGATGAGTGGCGTGCAACGCAGCAAAGGTAATCTCGCGTGCCAAGGTGGATTCCACCTCTTCGACTTGACGCTGAGACATCATCACTTCCGATTCCACACTCACTCGCGCTTCCAGTGCATCTGGCGGCAGTTGGCATAGCCAATCCACCAGCTGCGCTATCTCTCGCTCTGCCACGCGGCAATCTCGCTCGACGGGATGGCCGCGCCGACGCACGTTGTAATCGATTTTGCTCATGTCGCTGTTTGGTGTTGCTTGGTCTTGCCCCTCTGCATGGCGAATGGCATGAAACAGATCCAACCAATGGCGAAAATGCTCACCAATCGAGCTCGATACATGGGGCGCGGCTAACGCAACGTAGTCGTCATTGCTGAGCACACTGAGAAACCGTTGACCTTGGTGCAAGGTTTCAATGCCGCCTAGCACCGCGCCAGAGAGGGTCGCCCTATGTTTGTCGCTGAGCGTCGCTCTCGCGGTGAGAGCGGGTGAAGAGGTCATCGCTTTTTTCATCATCATTCCTTTGATCAATCCGTCATGGGGTAGCGCTGCGTTAAGGCTTTTTCCTCTCGCCAAGCGTTGAATAACGCCACCAGAGAAGGTGTGTTCACCCCGCGTTGCTTATGCTGAGAGCCAATTCGGTACAACAAGCGGTACTGTGTCAGTAAGGTGCTGAAGATGTGCAGCAATGGGGTATCGCTATCCCAGATGTGCGCGGCTTCACTGCTCGCACCATTGATTTCCAAAATATCAAAGCGCTTGCCCTGCATCAGCGCGGTGATGGTGTCGAACTTGACGTCAAGACGGCCGTAGTGAAACCCTTCAAACTCACCCAGCACGTCATCGAGCGTCGCTTCCAACTCCGGTGTGATAAAGGCGTTGCCGTTGCGAAAAATCGCGCCGCGAGAATGACTGCCCGCAAACGCCAACGGAAACTCTTCGCCCTGTTCCACCACGCTCTCTAACTTGGCCTCATGACGCGGCAAATAGAGATGTTGCAGTCGCCCAGCGCGCGGGCAGCGGGCGATCAATTCTCTAAGCGTCGAAACACCATCGCCTTCCACAAAGGGGGAGTATTTGAGTGTCATCGAGATGACTTTACCGCGCTTCTCTCCTGGCTGGCGAACGTAAAACAGCCCTGCTTCTGCGCGGTAACGGGATTTTTGTTGCAAAAGAAAACGGCCACAGGCAGGAAAATGCGCTAAGTAACGCGCCAAATCGTCTGAGCCGTTGATGAGTTTGACCCCAGCGCCGCGACAACCCAAATCAGGCTTGGCCACCAGCGGGAAATCTAGCCCGGCGTCATGCAGCGCCATCATCGCGTTATTGAGATCTTCGGAGTTTGACGAGTCACCCACTTCGACAGTGATGTAGGGCAAAATCCACTGGCGGGTTTTCCCTCCAGCACTGGCGAAAATGTCGCTTTTTGACTCGCCCACCATGCCGCTTAACTTGATGGCAGGGTTAGCGATAAGTGGCAATGCCCAATCTCGGTGCCTTGCGCTGAGGAGCGCGCTTTGCACCACAACCGGCGCATAAAAAAACCACGCAGGCAGAAACTCAAACGGCGAAATCACTCTTTTTGGCTTGCTCAATACGGGCATCCCTGCATTGACCTTCCCTTGCGGGATCACTTCCACATCACGATTGTGCATTCTGTTCACTTCTCCAATACTGTTGCGCTGCGCGGTTTAATGCCCACAGCGCGAGCAATCCTACAGGTATCATCAACCAGCGAGTCCAGGCATCCTCACTGCCTATCCAACCGCCCACTTGATAGAAAGAGGTAAAGATCAGTGCCGTCCACATGGCAGTGGCGATAAAAACGGCCAAAAGAAACACCGGCAACGCTATGCCTAGAAACCCACTGACGGTGTAACTCACGCTGCGCATTCCCGGTACAAAGCGGACGATGAACAAGGTTACAAAAGCATTGGCATTGAGCGTTTTACACAGCCGACGGGCTCTATGATGTCGAAAACAGCGAACCTTCAACCAACTGATGCGCTGTGCTAATCGCCCGAGGCCATAGAGCGCCAAATCGCCGCTGGCAATACCAATAAAGATCGCCAGCAGCGCCCACTCCACCGCCATCACTTGATTAACCGACAAGGTCGCTGCCGTCACCAAAGCGAGATCTTCAAGTAAATAGGAAAGGAGGATCAGCGCGATCATCATCCACCCCAGTGAATGGGGATGAGACAAAATCCAAGCGTTGAGTGTGTGTGCCATATCCATCTGCCTTCTCTGCTCCCTGATAACCACCGCCACTAACGGGGGAGAATCACAGTGAAAAGGACTGTAAACCCCGCGATGCAGCGATGCCTTATTGAACAAGATAGGGAATGGACGGAGAAAATTTCATGACAGGGTAGATTTGTGTCGGACAAGAAGCATCGACCTCTTAGTCAGACTTGCCGCCATCGATAGGAAATGGCACCATCCCTTGCGGTTTACAGGCGTTCGTAAAGTAGAGGAATGAGTATGGGTTATTGGTATCTAACCATTGCGATTGTGGCAGAAGTGATCGCGACGGGCGCGCTGAAAGCTTCAGACGGGTTTTCCAAGCTCACGCCCAGTCTCTTGGTCGTGGTGGGGTACGGCGTGGCATTCTATTTTCTCGCCATGGTATTGAAGACCATTCCCGTAGGCATTGCGTATGCGATTTGGTCGGGGCTCGGCATTGTGTTGATCACCGCTGTCGGTGCGGTGGCGTTCGGTCAAAAGCTCGATTGGGCGGCAGTGATTGGCATGTTATTGATCATCAGTGGCGTGATTGTGATGAACGTCTTTTCTCAATCGGTCAGTCATTAAAGGGTAGTGATTGACTCAGTCAGGCAAAAATAGAAAGGTGTGGTTTTGAGGCCACACCTTTTTGCTTATCTATTGGTATTCTAGCTTCGCTTATCGCAGGCGAATTACGCCAGTTTCAACTCGTGTTGCTGGCGATAGAGCACCATATCTTCAATGGTCAGAACTGGCATCGAGTGCAGTTTCCCAAACGCGACAATCTCCGGCGTTTTACACATGGTGCCATCTGGGTTCATCACCTCACACAATACGCCAGCAGGTTGCAAACCCGCCATTTGCATTAAGTCGATGGTGCCTTCAGTATGACCACGACGGGTCATCACCCCACCTTTGCGCGCGCGCAGCGGAAATACGTGTCCTGGGCGCGCTAAATCGTCAGGCTTCGCGTTAGGGTTTGCAGCGGTTTTGATGGTGGTGACGCGATCTTGCGCCGACACGCCCGTCGTCACGCCCACTTTGGCCTCAATAGAGACGGTAAACGCGGTTTGATTGGCGCTGTTATTGTTTTCAACCATCGGTGGCAAGGCCAATTTGTCAGCTTGCTCTTCGGTCAAGCACAAGCAAACAATACCGCTGCATTCGCGGATCATCAGCGCCATCTGCGCATCCGTTAAGTGCTCAACCGAGTAAATGATATCCCCTTCGTTTTCACGATCTTCATCATCGATTAGCAGCACACCTCGACCTTCACGTAAAGCCGTCAATGCGCGTTCAACGCGGGTAATTGGGTCGCCGAATTCGGCAAGTAGTGATGACTGATTCATGGTTAACTCCTAAATTTCACCAGAATCAGGGCATAGAAGAGTTCTAGCGTCAGCGCCAGATAAACGAAATCGCCCCCACGACGGTGGCGGCTTGGTTTCATTCTCTCTCATCCGGACTGTAACCGTCGGCTCTGGCTTCTCACCAGATCTGCTGACCTCGACGTATCGAGCGCTCGCGGGCTCACCCTTTCGGGCATACCGCCGGTGGGGAATTTCGCCCCGCCCTGAGAATAAAGTAATCGCTGCTTGTGCAGCGCGCTGATTGTAGCGCGGCAATTGATAAATGCCAACGCTCCACACAGGGTTTGCGCTAAGATAACGTCATACACCCTGCAAGGAGCACAGCATGCCTCAACACGAGAAACTCAATTACGTCGAATTAGCCGCCCACGATCTTGAAGCCACCAAAGCCTTTTTTAGCCAAGCGTTTGATTGGCGCTTCACCGATTACGGCCCCGACTACACGGCGTTTGCCGACCAAGGGCTCGACGGCGGGTTCTTCCGAGCCGACGCCAAGAGCCAGACCGCATCCGGCGGCGCACTGTTGGTGTTCTATAGCCAAGACATCGAAGCAACACTGGCCAAAGTGATCGCCAGTGGCGGCGATGTCATCAAACCCATTTTCGATTTCCCCGGGGGCTGTCGATTCCACTTTCTAGAGCCCAGCGGCAATGAGTTTGCGGTGTGGTCTGAGGGCCGATAAACAGCAAAGCCCTCACGAGGAGGGCTTTGTCATCAATCACACTGGCGGATTAGAACGTCACGTTTAGACCAATAAAGTGAATACGGCCGTCGAAGGTACCTTTGATACCTACACGTTCAATGTCTACTTCACCTAAATCAGCGTATTCGTAGAACATGTCAAACGTGTACCCATTCCACTCGGTTGCTGCACCCACTGAGTAACGCCATTGCTCGCCTACTGGCACGTCAACCCATTGTAGTGAGGCGTCGTTTTGCGGTGAACTTTCGTAAGAGATACCCGCTTTTAGACGCCAGTCCGCGTTGAGGCGGTAATCTGCGCCCAATGCTAGTTTCCAAACGTCGCTCCAATCGCGTTCAATTGAAGCATCAAGTGGATTACCTCCAACCGTTAAATCCAGTGGTAGCTCCTTCCAATCGCTCCATCGATGCCATTGTGCGCTGGCCAACAGGTTTAAGTCCGAATTAACGCCCCAACGAGCACTGAGGTCATAAATAGCAGGGAGCGATACTTCCGTAGACGCACTAGTAATTCGGTCACCATTTAGAGCACCATTAACTCTAGCATCTAGCTTATGCTTTACTTTTGAGCGGTAGCTAAAGCCAAAATCCAGGTCGTCATTGTGACGGTACATTGCACCAAACGTCAGGCCCATCGCCCAATCCGTTTCTTCCTCGATAGACATAATTAGCGTGTCTTGCTCAAACGACACATAGTTGATTTGAGCGCCTGCACCCACAGACCACTGCTCATCAATTTGGTAAGAGAGCGTTGGGTTAATCTGAAGTAGCATCAATGTAGTGCTTTCTAGAAACGGAGCACCTGCCCATTGCTTACCGTAGTCAAGGCTTGAGCCACCTGCAGCGCCAAAACCAATACCAAAGTGCATCTCATCTGTGATTTGACGAGCGTGGAAAACTGCCAGTGCAGGTTGCGTAGTCTGAGAAGAACCATCAAAAGCAGAATGACGATCAGAGTTGTAATTCAACTTAAGATCAAACCCCATCGCATTCACTGTCGTCTTGCTCTCGCCCATAAATGACATCGTCGCTGGGTTGGTCCACATTGCCGCAGCAGAACCGGTGTAAACACCATCACCTGCACCTGTAGTACCTGCATTCGCCACCACGGCTTCTTGAAGTAGAATACCGCTGGCACTTGCCATCGCAGAGGACAACGCCACTGCCGTCATAAATGGCCATTTCATTGAACGAGCAATTGAGTTGGGTTTGAACATAAAAAAGTCTCACTGAAAGTGTGCAATTTAAAAACTGCTACTAGTGTAGAGAGAGTTCCCCTTTTTTTCGGAATACCGATTATTCCAACCCTTGCTGTGACGCTTATCACGCACTGGTTGATTGAATCCGCCTTGGTGTATACTGCGCTTCACCCATTAACACCTTGATCGTTATCATCTTATGAACAAGCAACCTATCAACAAAAGTCTACTCACCAACCTCATCGCCCTTGCACTACTTGCTGGCGGGATTCAATCCGGTCATCAGATCGCGTTTTATGCGGGTCTGTTTGCCTTTTCAGGCGCCATTACCAACTGGTTAGCTGTCCACATGTTGTTTGAAAAGGTGCCGGGGCTGTATGGCTCGGGTGTAATACCTGCGCGTTTTGAAGAGTTTAAAGCCGCCATCAAGCAGCTGATGATGAGTCAATTTTTTACCGATGAAAATATCGACAAGTTCCTCAACAAAGAGATGGCCGGTGAGCACTCGCTCAATCTGCAACCTGTGATAGAAACCATCGACTTTAACCCCACATTCGATTCTTTGGTTGAGGTGATCGCCAATTCATCCTTCGGCGGCATGTTGGCGATGTTTGGTGGCAGTGACGCGCTGGCACCACTTAAGCAGCCTTTCGTTGAAAAAATGCAGCAATCGGTGATTGAAATCAGCCAGAGCGATAACGTCAAGCAAGCGATCAAAGCGCAGCTTGAAGCGCCTGCCATGATGGATGAGATAAAACAGAACATTGAACAAATCATCGATCAACGCTTGAATGAATTGACACCTGCGCTAGTCAAAGAGATGGTGCAAACCATGATCAAACAGCACCTAGGCTGGTTGGTGGTGTGGGGCGGTGTATTTGGCGGCTTGATTGGTGTGGTGTCGTCGTTTTTTGCCTAACTGACACGCCTTTCTACTCCCTATATTGAGCGCCAGCAACACTGGCGCTTTTTTGATCCTCAGTTATTTTGCGTGGAGGCTTGGGCTGGATTTGAAGCGCCAACGCTAGTGCTGCCCAGACTCCCTTCGCAGCGAAGTCAGCATCACACTGAGCAAAATTAACCCCGCGCCGAGACTTTGCGCGAAGGTAAACGTCTCTTGCAGCCACAACATGGCAAACAGAGCGCCGAAAAGTGGCTCGCTGCCCATCAACAGCGCGACACGAGTGGGAGAGGTGCGGCGCACCGCGTAATTCTGAACATAGAAAGCAAAGAGAGTGCAAAACGCGACCAAATACAGCAGCGTCACCCAGAAGGTGGACTCAGTGGGCAGGTGCCATTGAGATTGGGGCAACGTGCTCAAGACCAAGATAGCGGCAACGCCAGCAACAACCGCTGATTGAATCGCGGTGAGTGTGGTGGTGGTCACGGCGCGACCGAGACTGAATCGCTTGGTGGTGGTCACCATCAGTGCCCGTAGCAGCGCCGCAAGTAGAATCAGATAATCACCCAGTGTGAAATCGACACGCGCCCCATCGCTACCGGTGAGCAGCAGTACGCCAACCACGCTGGCGACACACAACAATACCAAAGACCAGGCGACCTTCTTGCGGTTCACCAACACTTCAGCCAGCGCAGTGAATAATACGCAAAGACTGATTAAAAACGCCGCGTTCGACGCTGTGGTATGCGCAACGCCAAACACTTCACACAGGAAAATAGCACTTAAAATTGCTCCGGTTGGCAGCGCAACCACCCAATCTTTGTTGAGCCCTGCTTTGAAATCTCTCACCACCAATGGCAACAACACCAAGGCGGTGATGGAAAAACGTAACGTAATGAACATTAACGCCGAGGTGTAAAACAGCGCACTTTTAGTTAACCCATAGCTGGTGCCCCAAAAGATCGCCACCAGCAGCAGTAATCCTTCGGTAATGGGTAGCCGCTGTGCGAGCGGCAGAGTTTGCGTTCCTTGCATCATTTTCTCCCAGAGTGGTTGACCCTTCCAGTATCCACAAGTAACTTAACTGAAACAATTGGTCGATTTTGCAAAGGATAATTGCACCATGGACATGAATAAACTTATCCCCTTACTGGCTGAAATGGCGGTGTTTGTTACTGTGGTGGAAGAAGGAAGCTTCGCCAATGCGGCGGTGAAATTGGGCGTGGCGCCCTCATCGGTCAGCCGCTCACTGCGGCGCCTTGAGACAGCGCTGAAAGAGCAGCTCTTGGAGCGCACCACGCGTCAGATGCGATTAACCGCCACAGGGCAAGAGGTGTTCCACCTTTGTCAAACCATGCTAGGGCAAGCCAAACTTGCGGTGAGCGCAGCACACGCCAACAAAGAGGCGATCGCAGGGCCGCTTCGCGTTGCCGTACCGAAAGCGCTTGCCAAGCAAGTGCTTATGTCACCCATATTGACGTTTGCTAAGCAGTACCCCAACGTCAATCTGACCCTTAAAGTGGAAGACCGCTATCTCGATCCCATTCATGACGATGTCGATGTGGTCATCCACATCACACCGAATCCTGTGGAAGGTTTAGTCGCGGTAACGCTTGCCCCTTGCCAACTGTTACTGTGCGCCAGTCCAGAGTATCTAGCGAAGCATGGTACGCCCGCACACCCCAATGATCTGCGCCATCATCAATGTCTCTGTTTGGGTGAATCCCCCAAAGATCGCATCTGGCGGATGACTCAAGGAACACAAACGGTGGCTGTCCCTGTCAGCGGTCATCTTGCCGTGAATCACAGTGAGATCCGTCGCCAAGCCGTACTCGAAGGGCTGGGCATTTCGCTGTTCCCTGAATTTGTGGTCAAAAATGAGTGCCAACAAGGCGTTTTACAACCTATTTTGAGCGACTGGCAATTAGCTGGCAGCTACCAAGGTCATATCGTCGCCCAATATCCACAATCGCCCTTTATCCCTTCTCAGGTCAAAGCGTTCGTCGCGCACCTGAAATCAGCGCTCGCGCTCTGATCAGCGAGTCAATCATAAGGTAAAGGTGAAATACCATTCCAAAAATTAAGGATATAGAGGTTCACAAATGTGAGATCTTCACAGAAATTTCACATTAAGGTGGCATTTGTAGTGTGAATTGTATCACTCTTCACGTATGCTTAACTTGCTCATAAAAGTGCATATACAAGGAGAGTGCTATGAAGCGAATGGGAGTATTAGCCATGGCGATACTAGTGGCCACCAATGCCACTGCGTCAGAGCCCAAACCCGCGACACAGGCAACGATTGATGCGAATAACCAACTCAAGCAAAGTCTGCCATTCAGTGACACCAAAGATTTCGATGACGCGCAAAAAGGGCTTATCGCGACTCAGGATGTCGTTACCATTAAAAACCAAAACGGCGATGTTGTTTGGGATTTAGAAGCCTACAAAAAATACATCGGCCTTGATAAGCCATCACCCGATACCGTCAACCCAAGTTTGTGGCGTAATGCGCAATTAAACATGATCAACGGCCTGTTTAAGGTCACCGATGGTATTTACCAAGTTCGCGGCTACGATTTGTCGAACATCACCTTTATTCAAGGGGATACAGGCTGGATCGTATTCGACCCACTCATCTCTCAAGAAACCGCAAAAGCGGCACTCGACTTCATTAACAGTGAACTCGGCGAGCGTCCTGTTGTGGGTGTCTTCTACAGCCACAGCCACATTGACCACTTTGGTGGGGTGCGCGGTATCGTCGATGAGCAAGATGTCATCGACGGAAAAGTGACCATTATGGCCTCCCCTGGCTTTACCGAGCATGCCGTATCTGAAAACGTGATTGCAGGTAATGCGATGGGTCGACGCGCAGTGTACATGTATGGCGCCCTGCTTCCACGTAACGAAAAAGGCGGCGTCAACGGTGGCTTGGGTCAAACCACGTCAACCGGTCTTGCGACCATGATTGCCCCAACCGACACCATTGAGAAAACCGGTGACGAACGCGTGGTCGATGGCGTGAAAATGGTCTTCCAATACACGCCAGGCACAGAAGCACCGACTGAGATGAACGTCTGGTTCCCTCAGAAAAAAGCGTTGTGGATGGCGGAAAACACCACCAACACCATGCACAACATCCTTACACTCCGTGGCGCTCAAGTTCGTGATGCGCTGAAATGGTCAAGCTACTTGCAAGAGACCATTGAACTATGGGGTGATGATGTCGAAGTGAAATTCCAAAGCCACCACTGGCCAATGTGGGGCCAAGGCGACATCGTCAAATACTTCAAGAAACAGCGTGATATGTACAAGTACACGCATGACCAAACGGTCCGTTTGATGAACCAAGGTTATGTGGGTTCTGAGATTTCTGAAATTATCCAATTCCCAGAGGAAATCGACAAGACCTGGAGCAACCGCGGTTACTACGGCACCCTACGCCATAACAGCCGTGCGGTTTATCAACGTTACATGGGCTGGTACACCGGTAACCCATCAGATCTGAACAACCTGCCGCCAACCAACGCTGCTGTGAAGTACGTTGAGTACATGGGCGGCGAGCGCGAAGCGATCAAAAAAGCACAAGCCGACTTTAACGCGGGTAACTATCGCTGGGTCGCGGAAGTGATGAAACACGTGGTGTTTGCTAATCCACAGAGCAAAAACGGTAAAGCACTCCTTGCTGATGCCTATGAGCAGTTGGGTTACCAAGCGGAATCTGGCCCTTGGCGTTCTGTCTACTTGCAAGGCGCTTACGAGCTGCGTAACGGCACACCAAGTGCGGGCGGTACCAACACTGCATCGCCAGATATTATCAAGAACATGCCACCAGAAATGCTGTTTGATTATCTCGCGGTACGTTTGTTACCAGAAAAAGCGGCTGGGAAGAACTACGCCATCAACATTAACTTCACTGACCTAGATGAGAAGTACACCTTGTACGTTGAGAACTCTGTGCTCAATCACACTCATAAGCAAGCAGAGAAGCCGGATGTGGCGTTGACGCTGACCAAAGCGACACTGGATGACGTCCAATTGGGTAACATCACTCTTGAGCAAGCCATTGCTGATGGTTCTATCACGCTCGACGGTGACGGCGATGTGTTCAAAGACTTTGTCGGTATGCTCGATACCTTCAACTTCTGGTTCAACATTGTGACACCTTAAGGAGGCGTTATGATGAAACAGGTCGCGACGTTGCTCACCTGCTCAGTCATCACGCTGGCAAGCCCAATCAGTTGGGCTTGCTCTTACGATGGGTTGTTCAGCAACCCATTTAGTGAGAGCTATCCTGGGGCACTGGATGTCTCCATCGCCACGCAAAAAGCGTTACGTGCACAGTCTATCCAATTGCCTGAAAAGCTTGATGGCGCCCAAGGCCTAAGACGCGCCAGTTGGTGGCTCAATCTGATGGTCGACATCTACCCAGAGTTACCGTCTGGTACGTATGTGTATCTGGTCGACAGACAGTTGTGGTCGCAGCGCAGTGAGCAAAGCATGGTCGTCCATGTCACGCCACCACCGCAGGGTGTTAACGTTGTCCAGTTAAGCGAGGCCGCTTTGCATAACTTGATTTCTAACCAGATCTCACTTGAGCAGGCGCGTGAATTAGGCTTGCTGACCGAAAGCTAAGCAACGCATTATCAAAAATAAAAAGCCACACCCTAGGGTGTGGCACAAACAAAAAGTAAGGCAGTGGATTATTCACTTTTTGCACTGACCAGTCGCCAATTCGGCAACCGAAATTCTTCGATTCATTTCGACTCGATTTTGCCTAGCAGGCGCCATTTCTGCCCCTCTCAGCCATGAGCTTTACGACCTAATCAATAGGTCTCAAATACACCCTGATTGTAGTCGCGCACTGCTTGTTCAATCTCTGCCATGCTGTTCATCACAAAGGGGCCATAATGCACGACCGGTTCATTGATGGGCTCACCGACAAACAACAAAACGCCAGACTCTTTGTTGGCGCTCAAGGAAGCCGACTCGCCAAGAGTCAACAGAGCCATTTCACCTTGGTTTACGCGTTGGCCACCCAATTGGATCTCTCCTTGATAGACAAACAGCATCATATTGTGATGTGCCGGTGTGCCAATGGTGACCTGCTGACCAGCTTGAGAGCACCAGTCTGTCACGGACAGGGGCACACCCGTATCGGTCAGTGGCCCTTGCTGCTGCTCATCGTCAATCTCGATCTCACCCGCTAAGATACGAAACACACCTGAATCCTTGCCGACGTACTCGGTAATGGTTTCTGGCTGAAAATCAAAGTACTTGGCGGGCTGCATTTTGTTTTTGGCGGGCTGGTTGATCCAGATTTGAAAACCATGCAGATCGCCCTCTTCCATAATCGGCATCTCACTGTGGATCACACCACGACCTGCGGCCATCCACTGAGCACCACCACTGCGTAGCTCTCCAACGTTGCCCATGTGGTCACGGTGCTGGAAGTGCCCTTTCATCATATAAGTCAGGGTTTCAATACCACGGTGAGGATGAGGTGGAAACCCACCGACATAATCAGCTTTTTGATCAGATTTCAGTTCATCTATCATCAAAAATGGAGAAAATGCCGTGTTGTTAAATCCAGCGACACGCTGAATTTTCACACCATCGCCGTCAGAGGTGGCGTGGGCAGGGATCAGTTGGCGAATTTGTCGTTGGGTGGTCATCACAGGTCTCCTGTTAGGCGATGAAAACAGTGTATCGCCTCTTATCACTAAAGAAGACTCGGTCAGGTTGAGCTAGATATTCGAAATTTTTGAATAATGAGAGACCTCTCGCCACTGCCATCGCAATAAGTCGTTACTATCCAGCCAGTTAGCATAGGGAATAAGGAGCGCCGGATATGAGTCTTCGATTCTGCCCGCAATGTCAGTGTGAAACCGAGCACAAAGAGTGCATCAAGCAAAAGCCCTCGCCGTATGGAAAAAGCCGAAAAGAAACCGTAAAAGCCTTTTTCTCTGGCTTTTTTAGCGGTATGGTCGTGGGCCAAGCGTTGGCCTCGTTAGAATTGATTGATCGCTACGAGGAGTGCCAAACGTGCGGGCATCTGACACTTGATAACCACGGAGAAGAATTTAAGTAGCCACAACAGCTTCAGCGCTGTCGGTTCACTGTATTGTCATGTTAGTTATATCCAATACCGTCACCTTGAGTGACTGGGAAATCCAATTAACCGCCATTCGCGCTCAAGGCTCTGGCGGCCAGAACGTGAATAAGGTGTCATCGGCCATTCACTTGCAGTTTGACATCCAACGCTCTACCTTGCCCGATGTCTACAAACAGCGTCTGTTAGCGCTGTCCGACTCTCGCATTTCAAAAGAGGGCGTGATTACCATTAAGGCGCAGCAGTATCGCACCCAAGAACAAAATCGTGAGGATGCCCTGACCCGCCTAGCCGACCTGATCCGCAGCGCGATGGTGGTACAAAAGAAACGCCGCCCAACCAAACCGACTCGCGCCTCCAAAGAGCGTCGTCTGAAAGCCAAAGGCATCAAGGCTAGTACCAAAGCACTACGCGGCAAGCCCTCGTTCTAGTGCACCGTAACGGCGCTTATCCAAACAGTTAATCGGAGAAAGACAGGCCTGAAGATCAAAAAAGCTCCACGCATGACATGGAGCTTAGGTCTACCCAAGTCGGAGCAACACGCAATACCATTCGCTCACGTCATCAGGGATGGGCGGCTTTATTTATGAAGTTGTTGGAATAAATCGTCTTTCATTTGCGCGCGACGCAGTTTGAGAGTGTGCATTTCTTCGTCGCTGATAGGAGAGTCTCGAAGTTCGAGGGTACGTATTTGTTTGTCGATGGCGTTGTATTCTTTCATCTGGTCGTTGAAGTTTAGGTCGGTTTCTGCGAGCGATAAAATGTCATCCTTATGCTCTGGAAACTCTTTGAGTAGAGAATGGTCTTCACCTAGCATATTTGCACCTCGTCCTGTCGGTTGTGTTGTACATTTTTTAACCTTAGCACCTCTTGCCGATCAGAAATGGGACATTCATCGATTTGTCAGGATCCGATCCATTATCACTCGGTGATAAACTCGGGTTTAACCGCAAAGACGCCTTAGTAGAGTTGATGATCTTTGAGTGGCACCTCGAGTGCATTGGTCGATCCTTTCTCAGGCCCACCCACCATTTCATCATACGCACTCTCGTGTCTGAGAACCTGCTGCGTCGCGTTGAGTTTTCGACAGCGCTTTTGCATCTCCACTAATGAGTGCGTCACTAAGCGCTTGCCAGAATTGTCCATCACAGAGTATCGCTCGCCATCCACTTCGACACTGGCCTGATAAAGTGCCAGATCCAGTGAGTGAATAATCAGTTTATCGAGATAAAAAAATTGCTCCAACTTGCTCAATGGCATCTCCATGTCCACCTCTCTTACCGACTTTACTTTTATGCGATTAAACCAGTCTTTACGTCGGTCACGAGAAAAAGTTCAACCTAGAAAAATTTAAAAAATAATCCTGATCGGTGCCAAACTGCACACGTACCAACCAGCGAATCCAACACAACACAGGGACATTCGTTATGATTCGCAAAACACTAATGACGTTCGTTATCGCCATGAGCAGCCTTTTGATGATGTCGACTGCAAACGCTAACCACCACGGCATGAAAAAAGACATTGTCGATGTCGCCGTAGAGAATGGTAGCTTCACCACACTGGTCGCCGCTGTCCAAGCAGCAGGACTGGTAGAGACATTGAAAGGGGACGGTCCTTTCACGGTACTTGCGCCCACCGACGACGCGTTCGCCAAACTGCCTGAAGGTACAGTAGAGATGCTCCTCAAGCCTGAGAACAAAGACAAACTCGTATCTATTTTGACCTACCACGTCATTCCAGCGAAAGCGATGGCTGCCGATGTCGTCAAAATGGATAAAGCCACCACCGTCCAAGGCCAAGATGTGATGATTAAAGTGATGGGCGACAAAGTGATGGTCAATAACGCTAACGTTGTCATGACTGACGTCAAGGCAAGCAACGGCGTCATTCACGTGATTGATACGGTCATTATGCCAAAGTAGGCAACCAGCAGATTTGAGTCAAAGCGGCGCTCTGCGCCGTTTTTTTGTGCCTTTTGAATCACGTAGGCCACAGCTATATTCATCACTGCTGGTTGCTCATTTTGGAACAAACTGTCCATAATGATTGGGCGCCTCGGCTAATGCATCTAACACCGCCTTTGTGCACAATAGCACTGTCATCACTTACCTTCGGAGCACAATCATGAACGAACAAAAAGTTATTCTAATCACAGGCGCGACCGATGGTATTGGTCTATTGACTGCAAGCCAACTTGTAAAGCAAGGGCATCGCGTATTGGTTCATGGCCGCAACCCTGACAAGCTCGCCAAAGTGGTTGAAACGCTTAATCAAGAACATAACACCACACTCACAGCCTTTATCGCCGATCTTTCTGTCCTCAGCGATGTGCAGCGATTGATTGAACAAGTGAGCGCCACACTGGGAGAGACACCACTTGACGTGTTGATCAACAACGCAGGTATCTTCAACGCGCCAGCGGACAAAACGCCCGATGGCCTAGATATTCGCTTTGCCGTCAATACGGTCGCACCTTATCTGCTGACCCAAGGATTGTTGCCACTCATTCCTGCCCATGGGCGCGTAGTGAACCTCTCTTCTGCAGCGCAAGCCAGTGTTAGCATTGAAGCCCTGCAAGGAAAAGGTCACTTGTCTGACAGAGAGGCTTACGCGCAAAGCAAGCTAGCGATTACCATGTGGTCTCGCGCACTGGGTGAAGCACATCGACACTCGGGGCCAATGATTGTCTCAGTTAACCCGAAATCACTGCTCGGTAGCAAAATGGTCAAAGAGGCGTTTGGTATTGCAGGTGGCGATCTCTCCCTTGGCGCCGACATTCTCGTTAGCGCCAGCCTAGATGACGCCTTCAGAGGCGCAGGCGGACGCTACTACGACAACGATATTGAAGCCTTTGCTCAGCCTCACCCGGATGCACTGGATGATAGAAAAGTGCAGGCGGTGATCGAGGCGATAGAAGGGATAGTCGAGCGTTAACAGTCACCCCTTACCAAGATACATCCCCTCAAAGCCTTCAATATGCTGCTCCCAAATCGGTGGCAGGCCGATGAAGGCTTTGACGGCTTGAATAAACTCGCGCACTAATACCGTTTGTTTGCGATGGGGATAGAGGGCATACAGCGCTGTGCCTTGGTTACATAGCCGGTAATCGGTCAGCAACGGGGTGAGGTTCATGGTTTCGACAGACTGGGTTAAATTACTGGATGAGATCATCACGTAACCGAGCCCCGCTTGCACTGCATCGAGTAGAGTGCGGACGTCGTTAACCTTGTATCGCCCTTGCATTTTGTAACTGTGCAGATCGGAGGCGTCGGACATTGCCCCTAAGCGCACTGTGTCAATGGTCACTGAGCCGTTGCTGTAGACCACAGAAGGCAGGCGCACCAACTCTTGTGGTGAGCGAGGCTCGCCATGCTGGGCAATGAAGTCATGGGAGGCGAGGATCACCGGGCGAATCTCTGCGATTTTACTGGCGATCAAGCTTGAGTCTTGCAAGATTCCGAGACGAAATGCGACATCAAAATGCTCAGAGATAATGTCTGAGCGTTTGTCGTCCATCAGCAGCGTCACTTCCACCTCTGGGTAACGGCGCATGAACGCGTTGATCACCGGTTGCAAATATTGCTGACCAATGTGCAAAGGCGCCGTAATACGAATGCGTCCTTTGGGCTCGGCATGGTAGGTGTCGGCAATCAGTTTGACGTCTTCTACCGTTTTACGCAGATTATGCGCTTGCTCTAGGATCTCCTCCCCCGCCGGCGTCAACGAAAAGGAACGTGTGGAGCGATTGAGTAACTGCACACCGAGCTCACTCTCAAGCTTTTTAATTTGCTTGGAGAGCGAGGAGTTATCCATATTGTGCAGCGCCGCCGCTTTGGTAAATGAGCCTTGCTGCACCACATCGATAAACAGCGCCAATTGATTGACCAGTGACATACCCCCTCCTCTTGATGTTGAGTAAACTGATTATTGGGTAAGCGGATTGTTGGGTAAGCAAAGCCTACTCGGGTTTTGTAGGCTTGACCGAACGTTGCCAATGGACCAGCCATTTGTCGAGATGGTTAGCAAATTGCTGCCTATCTGCCTGACTGAGTGGCGGTGGCCCGCCCATCTGGACGCCGCTGCTGCGCATGGTGTCCATAAAATCGCGCATGTTCAAGCGCGCTTTGATGTTTTCTTTGCTGTACATTTCACCGCGCGAGTTGAGCGCCTGTGCGCCTTTAGTGATCACTTCGTCGGCCAAAGGGATGTCACTGGTGATGACCAAATCGCCCGCTTGGCAACGTTTAACAATCTCATTGTCTGCCACATCAAACCCTTGCTGAACTTGCAACATGTTCACCTTTGGTGACGCTGGCGTGCGTATAAACTGGTTCGCGACGAGCGTCACTTCGACGCCAGTGCGCTGCGACGCGCGGTAAAGTACATCGCGGATCACCACAGGACACGCATCCGCATCCACCCATATTTTCATCAAATTGATTGCCTCATTAATTTACGTTATCGCGAATAAAAAGTTATCGTGCTCTATTGGCGAAATTTAACGGCGGTACCGCTAACACTGACCATCATCATACTGCCGCCGCTGCCGATCACTTCGTAATCGATGTCGATACCGACAATACCATCGGCGCCCAGAGACTGCGCGTGTTGCTCCATCTCGGCAAAAGCGATTTCTCGAGCGCGGCCCATTTCTCGCTCGTAAGCACCAGAGCGACCGCCTACAACGTCTCGAATGGCACCAAACATATCTTTGAAGATGTTAGCACCTAAAATTGCCTCTCCGACCACAACGCCAAGATAGGCGTCAACAGGTTTGCCCTCGACCACTGAGGTAGTAGTTTTGATCATACGATTCTCCTTGCCTTGCTTAAGTGCTCTTCGCTGACATCAATGGCGCTGCCGCCTAAAGTGTCAAGCGGGGTTTGATAAATTCAATGAACGCCGAAATGCGCTTGGCGACGTGGGAAGATTTGTAATACACCGCGTTGACCTGCTCGCGCGCGGTATTTTCCACTCGCCACTCCTCCAGCAAAGACACCAAGGCCCCATTCGCCAAATCTTGATTGACCATAAAACCGGAGAGACACGCAATGCCATTCCCCGCGAGTGCCAATTGACGCACCGTCTCTCCGTTCGCACTGCGAAGCATCGGCGCGATGGGTTCTAGTCCTTTCAGTGGCCAATGGTTGAGCACTTTCGGCGCCGTAAAACCAATGATCTGGTGAGAGGATAAGTGTGAGACGCGAGTGGGTGTGCCATAACGCGCGAGATAATCTGGCGACGCGACAATATAGAGTCGGCTTTTACCGAGCGGACTGGCGTGTAAAGTGGAGTCTTTAAGGTGGCCGATACGAATCGCAACGTCCGTGCGTTTTTCCAGTAAGTCGACGTAACCTTCATTGGACGTCAGTTCGAGTTCGATATCGGGATACGCGACTTTAAACGATTGAATCAACGGCACAAGTTGGTGAAACACAAACGGGCTGGCCGCATCAACGCGTAGTGGCCCTTTGGGCAACTCACCGCGAGACATCAAATCCGCTTCGGCTTGACCAATCAGCTGTAACCCTTGGCGAACCGAATCGACGAACAATTTGCCTTCTACCGTAAGCTCAACACGGCGTGTCGTGCGATTAAGGATGGACACACCAAGTTGCTGCTCGATCTTGCTCACCGCACGAGAGACACGCGCCACTTGGATGTTGAGCGCGTCAGCCGCCGCTGAAAAACCGCCGCTATCGACGACACTGAGCAATATTTGTAAATCATCGGAGCGTGTCAGCATGTCAGACCTAAAGTGGTGACTACGAATGCCCAGAGTATAGCGAAGTCCGCGCTGGCTTTACACTGTAAACCCACCACGAACTTGACACGTAGAACGCTAGTCCACCCGCGTGAGCGCAATCAAAATCGCACTTTCAGGATCCAATATCGGCATGGCTAAGCCCACTTGATGTAGCCATGCGCCAGACAGGGTACAACCTTGTTCTGTCCAAGGGGGCTGACGGCACACCATGGTGTCAAAGTTGAGGGGCTTATCAAGCAAGCTGACGTGGTATTGGGCACTGTCGTCTAGCCCTGCAAATCTTAATTGTCCGCTCAGTGCATAAGTAGGCATGGCCAGTTGCGCCACTACGGCCACCGCTTGCGATTGATCGTCTGCGACAACGCAGTAGGCTTGGTGCGCGCTATCTTCGGTGGGTAAACGCCAGTTAACGCCATGGTGAAGCAGCGGACGAAGCTGCTTATGCAGCGCCACATAACGGGCAAATCCCGCTTTCTCTTGCTCAGATTCAGAGACGGGATCAAGCTCTATCCCCATGTGACCAAACAGCGCAGTGAGGCCGCGAAACTCGATACTGTGCCTACGGCGGGTACTGTGACAGTGGCCAGAACCAATATGGCTGCCCATCACTTCTGGCGGGAACAACAAGCTCATGCCGCGTTGAATGGTTTGTCGCTCGAGCGCGTCGTTGTTGTCAGACGTCCAGAATCGATGGGTGCGCTTGAGCACTTCAAAATCAATCCGCCCACCGCCTGCAGCGCAAGATTCGATCTCCACCTGTGGATGGGCAGCGCGCACTTTATCAACCAGTTGATAATACCGCTCGACCTGCTTATGCCCAGCGGCGCGGTCGTGATGAGCCGGTTGGACCACTTCTCGGTTCATGTCCCATTTGATGTAGGCAATCGCATAGTTGGAGAGAAAATGATCCAAACGCTCAAATAGGTAATCAAACGCCTCAGGGTTTTGTAAATCAATCACATATTGATGACGGCCGGTTGGCTGATGATAGCCCTCCACCGCCAGTAACCACTCGGGGTGGCGACGATAGAGATCCGAGTCTTTGTTGATCATTTCAGGTTCAAACCAAAGACCAAACTCCATGCCTAGTTCGTTGACGTGGTTGACGATGTCCGTCAGCCCTTCGGGGTATTTACGCTCATCCAACACCCAATCGCCTAATGCGGCTTTGTCGTTGTTGCGCCCTTTGAACCAACCATCGTCAATGATGAAACGCTCAACGCCCATACGTGCCGCTTCAGTCGCCATCTGTTTGATGTATTGGGGATCATGATCGAAATAGATCCCCTCCCACGTATTGAGATGGATAGGCCGAGGCTGTTGTGTGACTGAACGGGCGACTATCTGCTCTCTCACATGGCGATGGAACTGCTGACTCATGCGGCTCAGCCCTTGCTCACTGTAGGTAGCATAGAGCCAAGGGGTGGATACCGACTCTCCTTCAGCCAGTGCGATTTCGCCCGGTAAATAGAGCGCTTCGGCCTGCATTACGCGCCGCCCATCCGCTTTGACGTCCACTCGTAGGCGGTGATTGCCACTCCATGCCAGATGAAAGCCCCACACGTCACCCGAAAGCTCAGCAAAGCCTGAAGTGCCTGCGATTAGCGCCGGGTAGTGTTCATGTGAGGTGCGCCCGCGTCGATTCTCTTGTTGGTAACCACCGTGATGGAGCGTAAGGCGCTCGGTTTGAAATTCATTAACCCAGCGACCATGAAAGGTGAGCAGTTCTTCAGCGCGCCTATCAAGTGGTAAGGTATGAGCAAAGCGCGTCACCCAATAGGGGTCCTGCGCCAAATTAGTGACCGTTTGGCGAGTTTTGAGCACGTCATCCTCACCAAGATGCACGTCAATGGTTAAACGCAGCTCAGCCTGTGCGTCTTGGTAGATGAGTGTCAGTGAATGTAAGTCATGTTCGCAGTGGGTAAGAGAGAAAACCGGCGCCCACGCTAGACCATGACGGTGTCCTTCAAGGCCAGGTGAACCAAACGATCCGCGCCCCAGTTCGGGATGCAAAGAGACCGGCACATCCTTATCAAGACGGCCAAACGGCACCGGGCGTTGCAGCGCCAAAGAGGCGTTAGGCAACCCATGCTCTGGACTTGGCAGACGTTTACCCCAGTGCAAGACTTCGGCGACCTCACCGATCTCCACCAGCAGTTGCGTGCGCGACCCGACTAATTCTATGCGTTGCGTTGGCTCCATCATGACATCCTTTGTGCGAATTGAGCCGAATATCATAACGCAACCACGCTGTGATTCTGTGAGCAGAGGCAAAAAGATGGAAACGTTTACATTCGCATCCATCCCCACCTATTTAGCCTAGGCGTTATTACGCTTTTGATGACGGCTTAATACCGGCGTGCTCTCTGGTAGTACAAGGGCGAGGGCTTGCGGTAACACTTCCATCACCACTTCGGGGCAAGAGAGTGGCTCACCATCGAGGTTGATCGGCATAACTTGATTGGAGAGCCATTCAATGCGCTTGACCTGTTTACGATGAATAAATTGCGTCTCGCCATCGCCTTGCTGTTGAAGCTCACTGAGCACGACAGGGATGTCGGCCGCGCTAAAGGCTTCAATCGATACTGCTTCGAGCAACCCATCATCAATATAGGCATTGGGTGCCAGCTCTTGGCCGCCACCGGCTAGGCGACCGTTGCACACCGCCCCCACCACGACACCGGCTTCGCGCGTATTGTCATCAAAACGAATGGTGCCTTCAAAAGGCTGAAAATTGATCGCCTGCAACAACCCCGACAGCGTGTACGCGCCGCCGCCCAAGAAGTTTTTCAGCGCCACCGGCGTATTGGCCGTCACCTGCGCGCCAAAACCCGCAGTCGCAATATTAATGAAGTGCCGCTCGTTAGCTTTGGCGGCATCCACTCGGTAACTCTCTCCACTAAGCGCCAGCTTGAGGGCTTGATACGGGGAGTCGGTAGGAATATGACAGGCCGTGGCAAAATCATTGGCCGTGCCAAGTGGTAACACCGCCACCTCCAACGCCAGTTGATGTTTGAGAATCGCGTCAACCACTTCATTCACCGTCCCATCACCGCCGCCTGCAATCACCCGGGTGACCTGCTGCTCGGCAGCTTCGCACACGAGGCGCTCAATATCTCCTGCTTCCCATGTTGGCCGTACTTCGAGCGTGTGGCCTTCTTTGCGCAGGGCCATCACCGCATCGCGAATATCTTGTTGCGCCGCTTTTTTTCCGTTGAGTAGTAGTCGAGTGGTCATGTCAGTGTCCTGTAGTTGTCTTGGCAGAGGTGACGCTATACCCGTAGGCTTATGGCTCGATTATAGAGAATAACATCGCCGACGAAAAAGCCTCACCCGTCAGTTCATCGTTAATTACCCATAATTTTGACAAAAGTCATTTGCAAAAGACGTTGTTTTTCACAAAAGAATTCAGCTCGATAATGGCCGCCACTGAACACATCATTGAGAATGAAAGTATGCCTATTGCTCTTTTTGCTCTAACCCTCAGTGCGTTTGCCATCGGCACCACTGAATTTGTCATCGTTGGGTTGATCCCAACTATGGCCGCTGACTTATCGGTCTCGCTGCCCTCAGCCGGTCTGCTGGTCAGCTTATACGCCCTTGGCGTTGCCGTCGGCGCCCCTGTGCTGACCGCGCTGACGGGAAACTGGCCCCGTAAGACGGTACTATTGACCGTCATGGCCCTGTTTGTCGCGGGTAACCTGCTGGCTTGGCAAGCGCCAGGTTACAACACCCTGGTGGCAGCTCGGATCCTAACGGGTCTTGCTCACGGCGTGTTTTTCTCGATTGGCTCGACCATCGCCACAGGTTTGGTGTCCAAAGAGAAAGCCGCCAGCGCCATCGCGATCATGTTTACTGGCCTCACGGTCGCCTTGGTGACGGGAGTGCCTCTTGGCACCTACATCGGTCAGACGTTTGGCTGGCAAGCGACCTTCTTGATCGTCGCCATCTTGGGTCTCATCGCTTGGGTAGGAAGTGCGCTCTTAATACCCAGTAATCTGAAACAGCCTCCGGCGACCAAACTCTCCGCACAACTGAGCGTACTGACTCAGCCTCGCTTACTGCTGGTCTATGCGATCACGGCACTGGGTTATGGCGGCACCTTTACCGCGTTCACCTACCTTGCGCCCATTTTGCAGGAAGTGTCCGGCTTTGAAGCCAGCTCTGTCGGCCTCATCATGTTAGTGTATGGCGTGTCTGTCGCGTTTGGCAACATTTGGGGTGGAAAGATGGCCGATACCATGGGGCCCATCAAAGCGTTGACGATCATTTTCACTGGCCTTGGCGCCGTGCTTTTGGTGTTCAACTTTGCCGCTTACGAGCCGATTGCCGCGGTGGTGACGATTCTTATCTGGGGTGCGTTTGCGTTTGGGAACGTCCCGGGGCTACAAGTGTACGTGGTGAACTTAGCCGAGCGTTATACGCCTGATGCCGTAGACGTCGCCTCCGGACTCAACATCGCGGCCTTTAACGTCGGTATCGCTCTGGGCTCTTGGGGTGGGGGTTTAGTCGTTGAACAAACTGGGCTGATGAACACACCTTGGGTCGGCGCTATTGTTGTCGCTCTGGCACTCCTGCTGACTCGCTTTAGCGGCGCGCTAGACCGCCGAACTCAATGGGCAAAAATCTAACGCCCTCTCGATAACCAAGAGGCTCCACTCTCTTGGCGAGCCATAATGACCAACCAAAAACCAATCAGGCCAGCGTTACGCTGGCCTGATTGGTTTACTTTACTCGCATCACTCGATGTTTAACGTTCGAGAGTTCTATCTCAAGCACCTGAGAGCGCTTCATCTCACTCACTCTCGCTAACTGCTCGCTAGGGTAGCCTTTACGTTTCATCCATTGCATTGGCTCGTTAAAGCTGTCTTCATTGACGATAAACGCCTCACCTTTGTTGCGCCCTGAGAACACATTCACCACCCAGACACGGGACTGGAACTCCAGCACCTCACGCAATTCGGATTTGGTCGACGTCCACCACTGACCGATTGATCCCAACATATGGCTCCTTTGTCCTAGCTCACCCATAACCAAACACCGACACCCATCATTAAGGTGCCCGCTATTCGGTTCATCAATCGGACATTATGCGATTGACCTAGCATGCGTTTCAAGCCTTTACCACCTGTGGCGTAGAGCGTCATGCAAACAAACTCAAACAGCAGAATGATCGATACCAGCACCACCAATTGCGGTGTCAGCGCCACCGATTGATCGATAAAAGGCGGCAGCAGAGAAATCATAAACGCCCAGCCTTTCGGGTTGGCAATCGCGGTCACAAAACCTTGTACCACCAAATCCCAGT
This sequence comes from Vibrio sp. R15-SG3-ISO1A, assembly GCF_059833955.1. NCBI lineage: Bacteria > Pseudomonadati > Pseudomonadota > Gammaproteobacteria > Vibrionales > Vibrionaceae > Vibrio > Vibrio sp. R15-SG3-ISO1A. The sequence continues at coordinate 5,419 of NZ_JCBDGH010000029.1, read as the reverse complement.
CACTGTGAGGGGCTGATTCGACCGTCTCATCAAGATTTAAAGCGAGCTTGCCTCTCGAGCGCCACATCTGAATCCCTAAATAGAACAGATAGCCGCCCCCGAGTACCTTAAGCGCGGTAAATAGCCATGGGTAATTGAGCATCACCGCGGCGATACCGAGCACCGCCGCGACCGCCACCAAACCCACGCCGATCAACTCGCCCACCATCATCCACAATGTACGACGATAACCAATACTCATCCCCAGCGTCAGCGCCAATGTCATGCACATGCCGGGCGTAATAGAGACAAAAAAGAAAGTGGGAATAAACATCCCTAATAAAGCGGTATTGATCATGAAAAAAGCCTGATGATGTCATTCTATAATGGCCGAGAGTAACAAGATTTTTCTTGCGAGGCTCGACAAAAATGCACCTAAGGTCGCTGTTCACGACGATTGCGCCAACATAGGCAATAAAGTGAATAAAATATGCTTATCTATGCATTTTCCAAATCAATCAAGTGGACACATCATCTCTATTTACATGCGGTGAGAAGAAGCCAAGTATTAATGTCCGGGATTTTAACTGTTAAAAACAATAAAAATACGTCAATTAATTTACATCAAGCCGTTAACTTGGTGTTAAATACCAACAAATAGCAGTGACCCAGGTCACATCTCCTTATCGTCAGCGCTTTTTCGCTTTCTGATTTTTCATCCTGCCTGCTAACCTCCCTGCCCGCCTTAAAGTGAATTTTAGGCGCATAACTATAAGGAGTGTTCACTATGAATACCAAGAAACCCATGTCGCTAACCGGCCGAGTGATTTTCGGTATGGTTGCAGGTATCTTGACAGGATTTGCAATTCGCACCCTCTTTGCCGACAACGGATTTGTCGACACATACATCGTCAATGGACTGTTTGAAGTTGGTGGCCAAATATTTGTCGCCAGCTTAAAAATGCTTGTTGTTCCTCTCGTTTTTGTTTCACTGGTGTGTGGCACAAGCTCACTGAAAGATCTTTCTACACTGGGCCGCATGGGCGGAAAAACCTTAGGGTTTTACATTGTCACCACGGCGGTCGCCATCACGCTTGCGCTGACCATGGGTAACCTGTTCCAGCCAGGTGCAGGCGCTGACCTTACGGCAGCAAGCTCATTCCAGTCCGCCGAGGCACCGTCACTGGGTCAGGTGATCATTAACATGTTCCCGACCAACCCAATCAGCGCAATGGCAGAAGGTAAAACTCTGCAAGTGATTGTGTTTGCGGTGTTATTTGGCGTTGCTATCAGCGCGGCGGGCAAGCCAGGTGAGCGCATTGCGGCGTTTTTCTCTGATCTCAATGAAGTGATCATGAAACTGGTGGCGATTTTGATGAACTTGGCGCCGTTTGGCGTGTTCTTCTTGATGGCAAAACTGTTTACTGGGCTAGGTCTTAGCGCCATCATCAACTTGGCGGAGTACTTCCTTGTCCTGGCTGGCACCTTGATTTTGCACGGTTTAGTCACTTACAGCGTGATGCTGAAAAGCTTCACCGGTCTGAGTCCAATCACCTTCTTGAAGAAGATGGAAGACGCGGTCATGTTTGCGTTTTCGACCGCATCGTCAAATGCCACCATTCCGGTAACGATGGAAACGGTGAAAAACCGCATGGGCGTGGAAAACCGCGTCTCCTCATTCACGGTGCCGCTAGGCGCGACAGTGAACATGGATGGTACGGCCATCATGCAAGGTGTCGCGACAGCCTTTATCGCACAAGCCTTTAACATCGACCTCACCATGGGTGACTACTTGATGGTCATCATGACCGCAACGCTGGCGTCTATCGGCACAGCAGGCGTACCAGGTGTTGGTCTCGTGATGCTGGCGATGGTACTTAACCAAGTCGGTCTGCCGTTGGAAGGTATCGCCCTTATTATGGGTGTCGACCGTTTGTTGGATATGATCCGTACCGCCGTGAACATTACCGGTGACAGCGCGGTGACGGTCATCGTTGCGAAATCGGAAGGCGCACTGGATGAGACACGCTTTAACGACCCTCAAGCGGGCGTAAAAGAGGAAGAGGTTCATCTCAAGCAGGTTGAGGCCTAACCGCTCATCTCGCGGACCTTGGGCAATGAAAGTACGCCAAAAGCCTCAAACCTCGGTTTGAGGCTTTTGCTTTCTCATCTACCCATTTAGTCAAACGTCGACAATAACTCATTCAAATTCAGGCATATCCAATCTATCTCACACATCCCAATCTGATAACTCTTTAAAATAGGGACTCAACATTCTCGCTATCTTTCTATAACAACTCTTTCAAGGAGTGAAAGTATGAAATTGCATTGGTCAGCCCTATTTGCCCTTTTGTTGCTCCCTTTTCCGACCCTTGCTTCCACCGCCCATGACACACTGCCTCTTACCCAATCGACCATAGGTTACGCCGCACTACTTATCTTTGCGATGGCCTATACCTTGGTGATGCTCGAAGAGTACTTGCAACTGAGAAAGTCCAAACCTGTCTTGTTGGCTGCGGGTATCATCTGGGCCATGATTGGCTACGTCTATTCTCAGCACGATCAGATAGAAGTCGCCAAAGCCGCGCTGGAACATAACCTGCTCGAATACGCTGAGCTGTTACTGTTCTTATTGGTCGCCATGACCTACATCAGCGCGATGGAAGAGCGTCGACTGTTTGATGCGCTGCAAGCGTGGATGGTGGGCAAGGGCTTTAATTTCCGCGCGCTGTTTTGGCTGACCGGGATACTCGCCTTCTTTATCTCACCGATTGCCGATAACTTAACCACCGCACTGCTAATGTGCGCCGTTGTACTGAAAGTAGCGGGCAATAACCCTAAATTCATCAATTTAGCCTGTATTAATATCGTTATTGCCGCCAACGCAGGCGGCGCTTTTAGCCCATTTGGTGACATTACCACCCTGATGGTGTGGCAGGCGGGCCATGTCTCCTTTGCTGAGTTTATGCCGCTGTTTGTCCCTTCACTGATTAACTACATCATTCCGGCGTTCATCATGTCGCTGTTTGTACCCAATAGTAAGCCGAACGTGGTACATGAACACATTGAGCTCAAACGCGGCGCGCGCCGTATTGTCGGGCTGTTTATCCTGACGATCGCGACGGCAGTGGCCTTCCATGCCGTGCTGCACTTCCCACCAGTGATGGGCATGATGATGGGGCTCGCCTATTTGCAGTTTTTTGGCTTTTTCCTTCGAAAAACCCTCAAGACCTCGTTACACAAAAAAGCCGCGCGCGCGATTGCAAACCGTGATGATTACGCACTCAAGCGCCTCGGGTCTGTCGTCCCGTTTGATGTATTTCGCCGCGTCTCTCACGCCGAGTGGGACACCCTGCTGTTCTTCTACGGCGTCGTGATGTGTGTGGGAGGGTTAAGTCTGCTCGGCTACTTGGGCGTGATTTCTGAGGTGATGTACACCCAGTGGGATCCCATGTGGGCCAACGTCATGGTGGGGATTCTCTCTGCCATCGTCGATAACATTCCTGTGATGTTCGCGGTACTCACCATGGAGCCGAGTATGTCGATGGGTAACTGGCTACTGGTCACACTGACTGCCGGTGTCGGTGGTAGCTTACTCTCAATAGGGTCTGCGGCCGGGGTAGCCTTGATGGGGGCGGCGCACGGTAAGTACACCTTCTTTGGTCACCTCAAATGGATGCCCGTTATTGCGCTTGGTTATATCGCGAGTATCGTCTGCCACATGGCGCTCAATGGGGGCTTGTTCTAACGTTTTAACGTTCTAAACGCTCTAGCGCGCGTAACAGACAAAATTAAGGCTTCACTGGCAAAGGCTGCGCATCGCGCTTTTGCCAGATGCTCGCCAACTGATATTTCGCGCACACGCTGCACGTCAGAACTTCATTTTTGCCGTGGATACGCATCACGATGTCTTCTCGCTGCTCTTTTGAGTTATTGCGCATTTGGATGAACAACTGATTGCCCTCGACGTTAAAACTCTTTTCTAAGTTCGGTTGCCCCGCTTTAATAAAGGTCACCATCGCATTATTAAAGCGCAGCACGTCGTCGTTGTACTGGTTTTCGTAGTCACCGACAAACTCATAGGTTTGCTTGTTGAGGTAACGCTCAGCGTCATCTTCTGAACAGCCGACAAGCACCAGTGACGCCAGCAGTACCCTCACCCCCCAATTGCATTGTCGACCAAGCATAACTTTACCTCGCACTTTCCAATTTCAAGAGGGACGCCTTGCGTTCCACGCCCCCTGCATAACCCGTTAATTTACCGCTTTTACCTATTACGCGATGACAAGGCACAATGATCGAAATGGGATTTTTCCCGTTCGCCGCCCCCACCGCGCGTACCGCTTTAGGATTGCCTATGGCATCGGCGAGTTGCTGATAGCTCCACGTTTTACCAAAAGGTATCGTCGTTAGCGCTTGCCAAACTTGACGTTGAAATGGCGTGCCCTGCGCGGCGAGAGGCAGGTCAAAACTGTCACGCTGATTGGCAAAGTACTGCTCTAACTGTTTGATTGCTCTAGTCAGTATAGGATCAGAATCGCTGCGCTGGCCTAAATTTTCTGGCTGAGTGGTCTGTGTTTCAAACCACGCTCCAGTCAGCCCCTCACGAGTGGCTTGTAAAACCATTTCACCGAGAGGACTGGTCATGGTGGTGTAGACGTATTGAGTTTGCTCGTTGTGCGTGGTCATGCATGGCTCCAACAATGAAAAGTGGCGTAGCTCCCCCAAGGGGCGACGCGTGTCGAGGTGAGAGAAGGAAAGCGCGCCAACGCTTTTTTCACCACCAGATCCGTATCAAGAAAGCAGTTCGCTTGCGAGGCGCCGCGCAGTTTGGCGTAGTTGACTGTCCAAGGGCCGATGCCTTTCAAGGTCAGCCACTCATCGGGCTCTGCCTGAGGTTGTTCTAGCATAAACTGGGCAAACCGCGAGAACGTCTCTTTGCGACTTTGCGGCATTTTCAAAAATGCCAAATCGGCACTCGCCACCTCGGCCGGCGTCGGAAAGTGAGTGACGCCACCTGGTTGCAGGGTCGAGGCCAACAAATTGAGCTGTCCGATCGCCGCTTTGATGGACACTTGCTGACCCAAAATCGCCCTCACGCCGGCCTCCCAACAATCCCAGACACCGGGAATTCGCAGCCCAGAATACTTAACCAATGACGACTCTATCGCCGTCAAATGCGCTTCGACCGCGGTGATGTCGGTGTCCAAATCAAACATGCGTCTTAGCTGAGTCACTAAAGGGCGTAGCAAGCGTGTGTCCTCAAGCTCAAACTCTACCCTCATCACGCCCGGTTTATGGGGATAAATGCAAATATGAGCGTGATGATGACCGACAGTGACAACGCGCGAATAATGGCGGTCACTGACCTGCTCTAATCCCTCTATTGCTCGCAAACGATAAAAATCCAGCATTTGCGACCAATCCAGTGGGCCTTTGT
>NZ_JCBDGH010000028.1:0-35305 GCF_059833955.1 Vibrio sp. R15-SG3-ISO1A | reverse complement strand
TACCCCGTGATTTTACCCAACGACTTTTCCTTCAATAATGAGTACCAGCACGGTTGGTGGCAGTTCTTTGCTAATGTGCAAGATGAGGCCGGCACTGAATACGGGATTCAGTGGAGCTTTATTCGGATTGCCAGTCATGATCAACCTTTGCGTGGTTGGTTAAGCCCTCAAGTCTACGTGTCTCATCTTGTGGTATCGAGTCAATATGGCGTTTGGAAAGAGCAGCGGGTGGCTCGAGGTGGGATTGGCCAAGCAGAAATGACGTCACAGCCTTTTCGCATGTGGATCGATAATTGGAACTGGCGCTCACTAGGTAGGACACCGTTTCCTGGCATGCTCACTGCGCAAACCGATGAGTTTAGTGTCCAGTTGAGTGCGTCGACCAATGGGCCTTTTGTCCTGCCGGGTGAACGTGGCTACGTGGCCAAACACGATTTGCTGCCGATTGCGTCCTACAATATTTTCGCGCCTTTCCTTAATGTTCAGGGCTCAATTACATTGCCGGGCGATCGTCAGATTAAGGTCGATGGCAAAGCGTGGATGAGTAAAGAGTGGGGAAGTGGCTTACTCGCTGAAGGGCAACAGGGCTGGGATTGGTTTGTCGTCCATCTGGATGATGAAACCACGTTATCTGTGAGTCAGTATCGTCAAAACAAGCAACTTCCCTACTGGTTTGGTACCTTATCCAGTAGCGATGGGAAAGTGATTAACCTTGCAGACTCTGATCTTGTCATTACACCCAATGCGCCAAGTCTCGTCGCGCGTGGCAAGCGAGTGCCGATGAGTTGGACGATAGAAGTCCCCGCGCATAATATTCATCTCACCGTATCTGCGACTAATCAGAATCTTTGGCTGCCCTTTTTTGTGCCTTATTGGGAAGGACCAATAAAAACTACGGGTAGTCATAAGGCACAAGGCTTCATGCAGCTGATAGGGTATTAACTTTACGCATTGTTTCTAATTGATTGTCGTTGTTAAGAGCAGGTTATCTCAGTGTAATCTGCTTTTTTTTTGCATGTTCTATACTAATGATTCAGTTTGGTGATAGAAGCGAGGTTGAACCTATTTGTTGGTGCTATTTATGCTGGGTATTGCATTGATTTTATGGTTTGTCGCCTCAATTTGTGGTACACAATCAGAGAGTTAGGTTGATTGTGTCCGACAGGTGACATGTTTAGCGACGACATCAATGCGGCATGATAGCCCTAGTGTCTCTAAGCATTCATTGGGTGTTCTCGTCAGGTTTTTATAAATAGCGTTATCAGATAGGTCTTAAATGATGAACAAATGGGTCCGTGACTTCTTCCGATTGGAGTCTGCCAGTGGGATTTTACTTATCGTCGCCGCTGTTGTGGCGATGACTATCGCAAACTCACCTTTAAATGAACATTATCAGCACTTTTTACACATCTATATTTTTGGGATGTCACTATCGCATTGGATTAACGATGGTTTGATGGCGATTTTCTTCCTGGTGATTGGCCTTGAAGTCAAGCGTGAACTGGTGGAGGGGGCGCTCAAGTCAAAGGAAACCGCCACATTACCAGCGGTTGCTGCCGTGGGGGGAATGGTGGTTCCTGCGTTGATTTATGCTGGTATGAACTGGGGCAACGACAACGCAATGGCGGGGTGGGCGATTCCTGCGGCAACGGATATCGCGTTTGCACTGGGAATTATGGCGCTCTTGGGTAAACGCGTCCCGATCGCTCTTAAGGTGTTTCTATTGGCTCTGGCGATCATCGATGACCTAGGCGCGGTACTGATTATTGCCTTCTTCTATACGTCAGACTTGTCGACGCTTGCGTTGACCATGGGCTTTATCTCTACGGGTGTGTTGTTTTGGCTTAACGCGAAACGTGTCACACGCCTGACTCCCTACCTGATTGTCGGGGCGATTTTATGGTTCGCGGTGCTGAAATCTGGCGTTCATGCGACACTGGCTGGCGTGGTGATTGGTTTTGCTATTCCGCTAAAAAGTGAGAAGGAGCTTTACTCACCACTCAAATACCTTGAGCACTGGCTACACCCTTATGTCTCCTATGGCGTCTTACCTCTGTTTGCATTGGCAAACGCGGGGATCTCGTTGCAGGGCATTTCAATGGACGGCCTAATGTCAACGGTGCCACTCGGCGTCGCGATGGGGCTATTGCTCGGTAAACCGATAGGCATCATGTTGTTCTGTTGGGCCTCACTGGCGCTGAAAATTACTGTGTTGCCAGAAGGCATCACTAAGCGACATCTGTTTGCCGTCTCTATTTTGTGTGGCATTGGTTTTACGATGTCGATCTTCATCTCTTCGTTAGCCTTTGGTTTTGATTTCGCCACGCTCGACACTTACGCTCGTTTAGGTATCTTGATGGGGTCAACACTGGCAGCGGTATTGGGCTACATTGCTCTGCGTGTTTCTCTGCCGAAAGAGCCTGTGGCCGTGTCCGCCTCATCCTAGTGATATAAACATTTAATTTAAGCCCGCCAGGTCACCCCCGGCGGGCTTTTTTGTTAAGGGCCTGCGGAATCGTTAAAAGGGAAAGTACGCGAAGAGGCAAGGGTAAGTAACACGACAAAAAAGTGTTTCATCGTGTTTCGTAAATGTGACCTATGCGAGAGGTTGAACTATCATCAATGCTTATGTTTGATGGTATTTCCTACTAATTTCCACTTTAAGTTCGCTTTTTTCGAATATTTAGCTCTAGAGAAGCGAATGTTATTGTTAACAGGATTTGAATAAACTTTCGCACATTCAACGTAAGGTGAGCTAGATCAACTATTGTTTCACTAACGTGTGAGTTTCACTCATGTTCTAGTTTCGCTAACGCTTTATAGCTTGGAGGCTTTTTCGATGCTGTATGCAGTCCTGTCCGGTTTTTTCCTGGCAGCGTTTGTTCCTTGGCTGTTTCGCCAATTTGGTGAGAAGACCAGTAAACTGTTGGCGCTATTGCCAGCGGGTTTGTTTGTCTATTTCTCAACCTATTGGACTCAGATAACAGAGCAAGGACCACTTCTGATTCGTTATGACTGGGTCCCTTCGTTGGGTATCAGTCTCGATTTCTGGTTAGATGGCCTGAGTTTACTCTTTGCGCTGCTGATCTCTGGGATCGGTTTTTTTGTCGTTATCTATGCGGGCAGTTATCTGGCCAACAAACCGGATCAACGCAAACTGCTGACCTATTTGATGGCGTTCATGGGCGCGATGTTGGGCGTGGTGTTATCCAACAACCTGATGGCGATGTTTGTCTTTTGGGAGCTGACCAGTATTACCTCTTACATGCTGATCGGTTACTACCACGAAAAAGAGTCGTCGCGTAAATCTGCGCTGCAAGGTCTGTTTGTCACCGTCGGCGGCGGCTTGGCGCTATTGGCTGGTATTATTCTGCTTGGCAGTCTTGCGGGCACTTATCAGATCAACGAGATTCTTTCGCAAGGTACGCAGCTGCAAACGCACGCGCTGTTTAGCGTGATGATGTTGGCGATTTTGGGTGGCACCTTTACTAAATCGGCCCAGTTCCCATTCCACTTTTGGCTACCTAATGCGATGGCAGCGCCAACGCCCGTTAGTTCTTACCTGCACTCTGCGACCATGGTCAAAGCCGGTGTCTACTTGATGGCACGTTTGCAACCGACGATGGCGGGACATGAGCTCTGGACCTGGCTACTGACGTTTGTTGGCGCCACCACTATGTTGCTGGGCGCGGCCATGGCGGTGACCAGCACGGATCTGAAGCGTATTTTGGCCTATTCAACCGTGATGGCACTGGGAACCTTGACCATGCTGATTGGTATCGGCACGGAAGCGGCGCTGGTGGCGGCGGTGGTGTTCTTACTTGGCCACGCCCTCTACAAAGGTGCACTCTTCATGGCAGCGGGTACCATAGATCACGAAACGGGTACCAAAGATGTGCGTGAGTTAGGTGGGCTACGTAAAGCGATGCCGTACACCGCGGCGTTCATGTCACTCGCCGCACTGGCTTTAGCAGGCGTTCCACCTCTGTTTGGGTTCATCGGTAAAGAGATGATGCTCGAAGGCGTGTTGTCCAGCCCTTGGGCAGCGTTGCTTGCGCTTATGGCGCTGTTGACCTCCATCTTTATTGTCGCTTGTGCAGGGCTATTAGTGATCAAACCCTTCTGGGGTGAGAAGAAAGCCACGCCAAAAGAGGCGCACGAAGCGCCGCTTGGAATGCGTCTTGGCTTTACGGTGCTTTCGGTGCTAGGTCTGGTTCTTGGCTTGATTCCTTCATTGGCTTCGCCGCTTGTTGTATCTGCATCGACGGCGATTCTCGGTAATCCTGCGAGTAAGGTGGATCTCGCGCTGTGGCACGGTCTCAATCTTCCGCTGATGCTGAGTATTACGGCTATGGTGGTCGGTTACCTCCTGTTTAAGCAGTGGGATAAACTCGGCAAACGTGCAATTAAAGCCAAACCATTACTCAACTACGGGCCGGAAACGGGTTACTTTGTTTTTATGGACAACATGGTGAAATTCGCCAAATGGAGTACCGCCAAACTGCAAAATGGTTATATGTCGAACTACATTTTGACCATTTTCCTCACGACGATCGGTTTGGTGGCGTACGCCATGGTTACCCGCGTTGGTTTCCACTGGGATTTGGATTTCTCTGACGTGACGCTCAAAGAGATCGGCCTATCGATTCTGATCATTGCGGTGATTACGTTTGCTTGTTTGACCAAAGTACGTTTGAGCTCGGTGGCGGCCCTTGGCGCACTCGGTTTTGCCATGGCGCTGATTTACGTCTTCTTCAGCGCGCCTGATTTGGCCATCACGCAGGTGCTGATTGAAACTCTGACGGTCATCATGTTGGTGTTGGTTTTGTTCAAATTGCCTAAGTTCCAAACGCTCTCAAGCGCGGATGTGCGTTGGCGTGACACCATCGTCGCCCTGTTGTTTGGTGCAATGATGGCGACGCTATTGATGACAGTAGTGCATTTCTCGATGCAAGGCGGTATTAGCGGTTACTTGATTGAAAACAGTGTACCAATCGCGAAAGGGCGCAATATCGTTAACGTGATTTTGGTCGACTACCGTGCACTGGATACGCTAGGTGAGATTTTCGTCTTGTCGTTGGCGGCGATTGGTGTGACTGCGATGCTGCGTTCGAAGAGGGACTAATGATGAACAAGACAAGTACTTCTATGATTTTGCAGGTCATCGCACGCTTTCTGCTGCCGATGTTGCTGCTGTTTTCTGTGTTTTTATTGGTGCGTGGACATGATGAGCCGGGCGGCGGTTTTATCGCGGGACTGGTGGCGTCAGCGGCCTTTGCATTGCACTTGTTCGCGTTTGATGCCAAAGAGACGCGCAAGTTGATTGGTATCGACAGCACCTACCTTATGGGTGGAGGATTGATTATCTCAACGCTCAGCGGTTTTGTCGGTGTGATTAAATCTGGCAGCACGTTTTTGACCGCGCAGTGGTGGTACGTCAATGTGCCGGGACTGGGTGAGCTTAAACTGAGTACGCCGCTGATGTTTGATGTGGGCGTCTACTTTGTCGTTGTCGGCATGGTGACGACACTGCTTTTCTCACTGGCACAGTTGGAGGATTAAATGACCACATTATTTGCTTTGGTGATCGGTGCGCTCTACGCCGCTGCTCTGTACATGATGTTGCGCCGCAGTGTGGTGAAGTTGGTCATTGGCCTCATCATTCTGTCGAATGCGACCAACTTGCTGATCTTTACTGGTGGCGGTCTGGTTCGCGGAGCGCCACCACTGATCGCTGAGGGTATGACGGCTCCGGTGGGCGCGATTGCTGACCCTCTGCCCCAAGCCCTTATTCTGACTGCTATCGTCATCAGCTTTGGCGTATTAGCCTTTGCCGTGGTGCTGATTAAGCGCGCTTACAGCGTGATCGGTCAAGATGACATGAACGAAATGAAGAGTACAGATTCACAATTATGATGCTTCTATTGCCCGTACTGATCCCTATGTTTGCCGCGGCGTTGTCGATGACGCTGTGGAAACATCAAACGCTGCAACGCTGGATCAGTGTGTTCTCTAATTTTGCGTTGCTGATTGCCGCGGTCACCTTGTTCTACACCGTTTATAACGATGGGATCCAAGTGGTCACCTTGGGAGACTGGCAGCCACCTTATGGTATTTCAATGGTGGCGGATCTGTTGGCGGTGATTATGGTCACCGTGTCAGCAGTCGTGGCGTTTTGTATCTCCATTTATGCCTTGGCCACCATGAGTGAGGAGCACGAAAAGTTCGGCTTCTACCCGCTACTGCATTTGATGTTAGCCGGTGTCATTGGCTCTTTCCTAACCGGTGATATTTTCAACCTCTACGTTTGGTTTGAAATCATGCTGGTGGCGTCGTTTGGCTTGCTGATTTTGGGCGGCGAACGCAGTCAAATGGAGGGCGCGCTTAAATATGTGACGCTTAACTTGCTCTCTTCTGCATTGTTCCTCAGTGCGATTGGTTTGCTTTACGCCTATGCAGGTACCTTGAATATGGCGGATCTGGGGCAAAAATTGGCGACCACAGACAGCCCACAAGTGGTGACAGTAATTTCACTACTTTTCTTGGTGGCGTTTGGTATTAAAGCGGCGGCATTTCCGATGTTTTTCTGGCTGCCAGCCTCCTACCATACACCACCGGTCGCCATTTCTGCGGTGTTTGCAGGCCTGTTGACTAAAGTGGGCGTCTATGCACTGTATCGCGTGTTTAGCCTAATCTTTGTCGGTGATATCGCCTTTACTCACGGTACTTTGTTGATGTGGATGGGTATTTTCACCATGGTGACGGGCGTGCTGGGAGCGGCGGCGCAGTTTGAAGTGCGTCGTATCTTGTCTTTCCATATCGTAAGCCAGATTGGCTACATGATTTTAGGTTTGGCGCTCTTCACACCATTGGCGATTTTGGGTGGGGTATTTTATCTCTTCCACCACATCGTGGTGAAAACCAATCTGTTCCTTATCGGTGGTGTGATGCATCGTATGCACGGCAGTTACGATCTGGGTCGGTTAGGTGGTTTGTATAAATCTGCGCCATTCCTTGCGATTTTGTTTGCTATCCCAGCTATGTCTCTGGCGGGTATTCCACCTTTGTCAGGCTTCTTTGCTAAGTTTGTCGTGATCAAAGCGGGTATCGATGCTCAAGCATGGATAGGGGTGATTGCTTCGCTCGCCGTGGGGCTATTGACGCTCTATTCGATGGTAAAGATTTGGGCGGAAGCGTTCTGGAAGAAGTTGCCCGAGGATGCAGAAGTGTTGCCAGCGATGTCAGATTCAGAGCGATTCTTCCTCTACTTACCGATCATCTTGATGGCAATCATTACCGTTACGATAGGTATTAACGCAGAATGGTTTGTTAATCTCGCGAGCATGACCGCAGATCAGTTACTGGATCCTGCGCAATACATCGATGCTGTGTTAGGAGGTCAATAAGATGAAAGCCTTTGGTTGGAATATGTTATTGGCGTTGGCGTGGGTGATCTTATCGGGTACCTACACCATCTCAAATCTCTTTGGTGGCATGTTGCTGAGCTATGTGGTGCTGGCTTACGTGCTGCGCGATCAGCCTGCGTTCAAACGCTACTTCGGTAAGTTTCCTAAGTTTGTTAAGTTCGCGCTGTTCTTTATCTGGGATTTGATTAAATCGAACGCTCGCGTAGCATACGATGTACTGACGCCGACGCATTTGATGAAGCCTGCGGTGATTGCCGTCCCACTCGACATTAAAAGCGATGCCGGCATCACGCTCTTTTCGAACTTAATTACCGTTACACCAGGTTCATTAGCACTGGATGTGTCCACCGACAAAAAAGTGCTGTTTGTCCACCTGATGTATTTTGAAGATGAACAACAGCATGTGGCGGAGCTGAAAAAGCTTGAAGCCATGGTGCTGGAAATTATGGAGTAAGGCGACGATGGATACTGTATATACCCTCTGTTTTGCCATGCTAATTCTTGCGCTGCTGATCTCTTCGGTCCGTTTGCTGAAAGGACCGTCTCTACCCGACCGAGTGGTTGCGCTTGAGCTAATGGCCTCACTTACCGTCGGTTTGGTCGTGCTGTATGGACTGGCATACCAAGAGCCAGCGTTCATTGATGTGGCTATCGTACTGGCGTTGACGTCGTTTCTTGCGGCTGTCGGGTTCTCGAGCTTTTTGGAGAAAAGGGGAATTCAAGATGATGACTGAGTTTTTTGTTGCGCTATTTGCACTGCTGGGCTCTTTCTTGATGCTCCTTGCCAGCATTGGCTTAAACCGCATGCCTGACTTGCTGACCCGTATGCATGCGACCACTAAAGCAGGTGCGTTAGGGGTGGGTCTACTGGTAATCGCCTTTGCGATTGTTTTTTGGAGCGACGCCGCTATCGTCGTTCGCGCAGCAGCGGTTGTCGTGTTCATCATGGTGACGGCACCGATTGCGGCGCATGTCGTGGCGCGGACCAGTTACTTCGTCGGTGTCCCTGTTTGGGAAGGCACGGTAAAAGATGCCATCAAAGAGCAGTACGATATGGATACGCACCAGCTGTCCAGTCAAAACTGTACCGAAGCAACTCCCAGCGCTGTAGAGATGCCCGCTGCGGTGGAAACGCCGGGAGTCAAAGACGAGCCTTCGGCATCGTGACTGCTTTGACGTCGAGTGTAGTCATACTGTAAAGAAAACCGCCCCCACTGCTGGCAGTGGGGGCGGTTTTGCTATCAGAGAGGTTTATCGTCTCAATCCTTAAACAGCCACTTGGAACAGGACTACTTAGGAATGGTGGTAAATATCGTCCACTCTTTGACCACTTCTCGGCTCATGCCGACCACGGTGGCGGACACCTTGCGATCTAAGGCTTCAGTAGTCGCGTCACCCGCGCTTTCTTCGGCTGCGCTGTCTCCAAAACCAACAATGGCGATCCGCTCAGGCTCCACACCATAGTAGAGTAACTCTTGCTCAACGGCATTTGCTCGTAGCTTAGATAGCTCTAGATTGCGTTCCGCGCTGCCAGTTTTACTGGCGTAGCCTTGCAGTTGTATAGACGTCTCTGGGTACTGGGCAAGAAACTCTGCCATCGCTTCAATTTGGGTTGAATATTGCCAATCGACTTCGGCCGAATTGTTTGCAAATAAGATAAACAGCTGCGACTCTTCGCGTTTAGCGAGGGCTTGGCCGCAGCCATCGTTGTCAATAAGGGCTCCCAACGGTGTACCGGGGCAGAAGTCACGTGCGTTCACTACACCATCACTGTCGTCATCGGTGAGATCAAACGGTTGTTCTGCTGTGGGAGTGTCAATATAGTCATACTGATCGTCTTCGGCTTGTGCGGTAAAGGCTAGCGCTACACTGAGCAGAGAAAACGGGAATAGCATCAATTTGTTCATCTTAATACTCCATCTTCTCTTGCCACTCTTTTGGCGTATCCACTAATAGGGCGTCGAGCAAGTTACCGGTCGCATTCATCACTCGATACTTGGCGTACTGCTCAGCGTAGTGGGCGTCGAGGTAATCTTTGCGCGCCTCAAACAGTTCGTTTTCGGTGTTGAGTAAGTCGAGTAGGGTACGTTGGCCGATACGATACTGTTTCTCGTAGGCAATCACTGTTTCTGAGGCAGAATCGACATGGTCAGAGAGAAACTGCTTTTGTTGCAAGGTCAAATCAAGCGCACTCCAGGAAAGGCGCAAACCTTCCTCTACTTGACGATACGCGTTGTCGCGTAAATCTTTGGCCTTATTAAGTTGATAAGCCGCTCGTTCCGACAGGTCACTGTCGCTACCACCGTTATAGAGGTTGTAGCGCATGCGAAGCATGGCGAGGGTTTCGTCACTCCGCCCTTCATCGCCGCCAGCGTCATCTCGCCAAGTTTGACTCGCCTCTATAGAGAAGGTGGGGTAGAAGTTGCCTTTAGACTGCTTGTATTGGAACCGTGCAGCATCGACATCCGCGTGTGAGGTTTGAATCACAGGGTGAGAGGCAATGGCCTGATCAAGTGCTTCTTCCAGAGTCAGAGGAATACGTGATTCGTCGGCACGCGGGTAGATGAGCCCAAGCGGTGCTTGACCTACGACTCGCTGAAATTGCGTGTGGGTATCAAAGAGGTTATTTTGCGCTGCCAGCAAGTTACCATGCGCTTTGGCGATACGCGCTTCAACCTGCGTAACATCAGCGGTTGAACCAACGCCAGAGTCGGCGCGACGTTTGATGTCTTTGTAGATGTCTTTATGGACCTTGAGGTTACTCTCTGAAAGCTGCAATACCTCGTAGGCTTTAACGGCATCTAGGTAAATCTCGGTGACTTGAAGTGCAAGGTCTGAAGCCTGCGACAAAAGTTGTAGCCTCAAAGACTCCGCATCCGCCGCGGTGCGGTCGATATCGTTTAATGTTGCGTTACCGTCCCACAGCAACTGCGTTAAGCTTACGGTCGCTTCCTTTCGGGTGAGGTCGCTACTCCCTCCACCTACGCTTTCAGCATCGTTAATTCCTTCATAACCGATGCCTGCATCTAAATCGATACTCGGCAAGTACGCACCGACTGCCGCATCGCTGGATTTCACGGCACTGCGAAACTCGTTGTAGCTCGATTTTAAATCCGGATTGGTGGCAATGGTATAAGCCACCGCTTGTTCTAACGTTTGTGACTGTGCTGCGATGCTCAACATCAGTGTGCTCGCGGCGACGCATGATAACTTCCAGTTCAAGGTGATCTCCCTATACATCTCGTTACAGATAAGACGCTGTCACATAAGGTGTTTGTATTTCGTTATAGTTGTTACTAGCTTAGCCTTTCTAATGACAAAGTGAGAGGGGCAAATTCAAAAAATGACCGAATGTAGTACTCATTTACAGGTGCTGTCTCATTTTTGAGATGTTAGAGGTGGTTTTTACTGATTGAGTTTGGGGTGGGACGCAATTTTACAGCGAGTTTTTTGTCGTTCATTTTCCTATGATTTGCGTATACGCCAATACACGCAATGACTCTTATACCTCCCGGTTTTTTGATTCAGCCTATTAACATGAAATCATGTTGATTGATGTGGTCTATTAACGCTTTTGTTTTGATAGATTAATTAATAATTTGATTCGATAGTGCGAAAATGAGTTGCCAATTTCTGGCAAATTATGATACTTTCGCGCGCAATCTCGGAGGGCAGTCGCAGTGACGCTCTGGGGGACACGCGTGAGGTCATTCGGGCTGAGTGAACACCACGTAGGGTAGGTATCGATAAGTCCTTTTATCGATAGACGGGATACTGTTGTCGTATAGCGACATATGAATGGGAAACCCAACATTGAATCCACTAAACAAACACACATTGATCAGCTTAGTTCTTCCTGAGTGCCCTGTTTTACAAGACAGTTGCATCACTGAACCTTGATTTTCTACTAAACGTCGAATCCATCCCATGTGATGGTATGTTTATGCTTGGTTGCGATTTGCTATCGACACCGGGCCGTTTGCTGTTCCTTTTCCTCTCCCATTTTATCTCGGAAAAGGCCGAAAATTGTTTCAATGGAACTTATCATGAGCACAGCTTTTGAAGTCGATACCAACGCTATCGCAACCCCTTTTTCAACTCAGATTCCCGTTGTGGATGGTCTGTATGATCTCACGCCTGATCAAATTTTGCTTGATCAGCAGCAGCACGAATCTGAAGTTCGCTCTTACCCTCGACGTCTACCGATCGCGATTAAACAAGCGTACGGTGCTCTAGTTGAAGATACTCGTGGTCAGTTATTCCTCGACTGTCTGGCCGGTGCGGGTACATTGGCTTTGGGTTATAACCACCCAGAGATCAACCAAGCACTGAAAGATCAACTCGACAGTGGATTGCCGTATCAAACATTGGACATCGCCACCCAAGCGAAGACCCACTTTATCAAGACGGTGAAGGAGTTCTTGCCTGAGCAATTAGGCGACAATTGTGTGATTCAATTTTGTGGCCCTTCAGGTGCGGATGCTGTAGAAGCCGCGATCAAATTGGCGAAGCAGACCACCGGTCGTAACACCATGTTTGCTTTCCGTGGTGCGTACCACGGTATGACAAACGGCACTATGGGCATGATGGGCAACCTAGGCACTAAAGCGCGTCGTACTGGCCTGATGTCTGATGTGCACTTTATGCCATTCCCATACAGCCTACGCTGCCCATTCGGGTTGGGTGGCGATGAAGGCGCGAAAGCCAGCATTCGTTACATTGAGCGTCTACTTAACGACGACGAAGCGGGTATCATGAAGCCGGCAGCGATTATTGTAGAGCCAGTTCAAGGTGAAGGCGGTGTGATCCCTGCACCTGCATTCTGGCTGCAAGGCCTGCGTCGTATCTGTGATGAGCACGGCATCCTGCTGATTTTTGATGAAATTCAATGCGGTGTAGCGAAAACAGGTTACAACTTTGCGTTTGAAGAGGCGGGTATTGTGCCAGACGTGCTCTGCCTATCGAAAGCGATTGGTGGCGGTATGCCGATGTCGCTGTTAGTCATCAACAAACAGCACGACACTTGGAAACCGGGCGAGCACACGGGCACCTTCCGTGGCAACCAGTTGGCAATGGTCTCTGGTGCCAAAGCACTTGAAATCATTCAGCGTGACAACTTAGTGGAGCACGCTAACATCGCCGGTCAATACCTGCGCCTTGGTCTAGAAAATATCCAAAAGCGTGTCAACTGTGTCGCAGAAGTTCGTGGTAAAGGCTTGATGCTAGGCGTTGAAATCAAGAAAACCAACGGCGAGAAGAACAAGTTTGGTGAGCCAGCCTCTGATGGTGCGATGACGTTGCGCATTCAACGCGCGGCACTAGAACGTGGTTTGATGGTTGAAAAGGGCGGCCGTGACGGTTCGGTTATCCGTTTCCTACCACCGCTGATTATTTCGTTTGAACAAATTGATTTTGCGCTACGCACACTTGAAGCGGCGATGATTGCTGCTGGCGCGGACTACGTTGAAGCACCTGCGGACAACCAAAAGTGGAACAAGCATTTTATTCACACCGGTGAGCAGGGTGCGGATGAGTTCGCGGCGGTGATGTCTCACACTACGCGTGTGATGAAAGCGATGTTTGAGCAAGTGGAAAAACCATACTCAGGTATGGACCCTAAATTGCTTGAAGCGCAAATCAATGCGGTCAACCTTGATGCCTCTGAAACCAGCTTGAAAGAGGTGATTGAGAGCACGACCGACTTGGTGGCGAAAAATGCTATTTTTACTCAGCACCCAAGCTGTATTGCTCACTTGCATACACCCCCTTTGATGCCATCTGTGGCGGCAGAGGCGATGATTGGTGCACTCAACCAGTCAATGGATTCATGGGACCAAGCGTCTTCTGCAACTTACGTTGAGCAAAAAGTGATTAACTGGCTGTGCGACAAATACGACATGAGCCAAGACGCCGACGGCATCATGACCAGCGGCGGCACGCAGAGCAACCAAATGGGTCTTATGCTGGCGCGTGATTGGATCGCCAACAAGCTTTCTGGCCACTCTATCCAAAAATTGGGTTTGCCAGATTACGCCGACAAATTGCGAATCGTCTGTTCGGCCAATGCGCACTTCACCGTACAAAAATCCGCTTCTTGGATGGGCCTAGGTGAGAAAGCGGTATTACCTGTACCAGCGAATATTGACGGCACCATGAAAGTAGAACTGCTTGAACAAGTGGTTGCAGATGCAAAAGCGCAAGGCTTGATTCCATTTGCGATTGTCGGTACGGCAGGGACCACGGATCATGGCGCGATCGATGATCTTGAGCGTATCGCCGAGGTTGCCGAGCAGCACGAACTCTGGATGCATGTCGATGGTGCATACGGCGGCGCACTGATTCTCAGTGGCTCAAAAGGTCGCCTCAAAGGTGTTGAGCGCGCAAGCTCCATCAGCGTGGACTTCCACAAGCTGTTTTTCCAAACCATTAGCTGCGGCGCTTTGCTAGTGAACGACAAAGCAAACTTTGCGTTCTTGCTTCACCACGCGGACTATTTGAACCGTGAGCACGATGAGTTGCCAAACTTGGTCGACAAGTCTATCGCGACCACCAAGCGTTTCGATGCACTGAAAGTCTTTATGACAATGCAAAGTGTCGGACCAAAGGCGCTCGGTGAGATGTACGATCACCTGTTAAAGCAAACTCAGCAAGTGGCGGATATGGTTGAGGCGGCACCTGGTTTTGAACTGTTAGCCAGACCTGCACTATCGACGGTGCTATTCCGCAGCACGCTGGGTGACGAAGCGAACTTGGATAAACTCAACAAGAAAGTGCGTATTGAAGCGCTGGTACGCGGTATTGCGGTATTGGGCGAAACCGTCATTGCGGGCAAATCAGCTCTCAAGTTTACGATTTTGAACCCAACGCTTTCATTGAAAGATTTTGAGAAACTATTAAACGACATCAACCAACTTGCGGTTGAACTAGTAAAATAAGGTAACAAGACCATGGCAATTCTACAGATTGGTGCCGGCGGTGTTGGCTGGGTAGTCGCGCACAAAGCGGCTCAGAACAACGACGTCCTCGGTGATATCACTATCGCATCACGTACTTTAGGTAAGTGCGAGAAGATCATCGAATCGATTCAGAAGAAAAATAATCTGAAAGATTCAACTAAGAAACTAGAAGCGCGCGCAGTGAATGCGGACGACGTGGAGGCACTGGTTGCCTTAATCAAAGAGGTTCAGCCTGATCTTGTGATCAACGCGGGTCCTCCTTGGGTCAACATGGCGATCATGGAAGCGTGTTACCAAGCAAAAGTGTCATACCTAGATACCTCGGTAGCGGTTGATTTGTGCTCAGAAGGTCAGCAAGTGCCTGAAGCGTACGATTGGCAGTGGGGCTACCGTGAGAAGTTTGAAGAAGCAGGCATCACAGGCATTCTTGGTGCTGGTTTCGATCCAGGCGTGGTATCGGTATTTGCCGCGTATGCGGTGAAACACTTGTTCGATGAAATCGACACGATTGACGTGATGGATGTCAACGCGGGTGATCATGGTAAGAAGTTTGCGACTAACTTTGATCCAGAGACCAACATGCTTGAAATCCAAGGCGATTCTTTCTACTGGGAAGACGGTGAGTGGAAGCAAGTACCTTGTCACTCTCGTATGCTTGAGTTTGATTTCCCTAATTGTGGTTCTCACAAGGTGTACTCTATGGCGCACGATGAAGTGCGTTCAATGAAAGAGTTCATCCCTGCAAAACGCATTGAATTCTGGATGGGCTTTGGTGATCGTTACCTTAACTACTTCAACGTGATGCGTGATATTGGCCTACTGAGCCCAGATCCGCTGACGTTGCATGACGGCACTGTGGTTCAGCCACTGCACGTATTGAAAGCGTTACTTCCTGACCCGACCTCATTGGCGCCAGGCTACACAGGTTTAACCTGTATCGGTACTTGGGTGCAAGGTAAGAAAGATGGCGCAGAGCGCAGCGTGTTCATCTACAACAATGCGGACCACGAAGTCGCCTATCAAGATGTGGAGCATCAAGCGATCTCCTACACGACAGGTGTGCCAGCTATTACGGCTGCGCTTCAGTTCTTCCGTGGTAAATGGGCGGATAAAGGCGTGTTCAACATGGAACAGCTCGACCCAGATCCGTTCCTAGAGACCATGCCTGAGATTGGTCTAGATTGGCATGTTCAGGAACTCGAGCCTGGCCAACCCGTGATTCATAAACTCAAATAATCGAGTATCGGGTGTGAGTCCACACCCAGCGATGCTCATCAAAGCAGCCATTGGTCGTGTTCAATGGCTGTTTTTTGTCATTTAGGGTTCTGTGGTGGCACAGCACAGTAGAACTCTTAAGCAGGAACTCGTGATGCACAACGAATTGAAAACTCCGTACTTTATGATCAACGAAGACAAGTTGATTGAAAACCTAGAGAAAGCCAAGCAGCTCAAAGAGATTTCGGGTGTTAAGCTGGTGTTGGCGCTGAAATGTTTTTCAACCTGGGGTGTGTTTGACATCATCAAGCCCTATCTTGATGGCACCACCAGCTCTGGCCCATTTGAAGTGAAACTCGGCTACGAAACGTTTGGCGGCGAGACGCACGCCTACAGCGTGGGTTACAGTGAAGAGGATGTGCGTGAAGTCGCGGACATCTGCGACAAGATGATTTTCAACTCGCAATCACAACTTGCTGCGTACCGTCATATCGTTGAGGGCAAGGCGTCGATTGGTTTGCGTCTCAACCCAGGTGTCAGCTACGCAGGTCAAGATCTGGCTAACCCAGCGCGTCAGTTCTCTCGTTTGGGCGTGCAAGCGGACCACATCAACACAGAGGTGTTTGATGGCATCGATGGCGTGATGTTCCACATGAACTGTGAAAACAAGGACGTCGATGCGTTTATTGGCTTGCTCGATTCTATCTCTCATCAGTTTGGTGACTATCTAGATAAACTCGACTGGGTGAGCATGGGCGGTGGCGTCTTCTTCACTTGGCCAGGATATGATATTGACAAGCTGGGTCTAGCACTCAAAGCCTTTGCCGACAAGCATGGCGTACAAATGTATCTCGAGCCGGGCGAAGCCATCATCACTAAGACCACCGATTTAGTGGTTACCGTGGTGGATATCGTTGAGAACGGCAAAAAAACAGCGATTGTTGATTCGGCGACCGAAGCGCACCGCTTAGATACGCTTATTTACAACGAGCCTGCCTCGATTCTAGAAGCGTCTGATGATGGTGAGCATGAATATGTGATCGGATCATGTTCGTGTCTTGCTGGGGATCAATTCTGTGTTGCACACTTCGACCAGCCGCTTGAGATTGGTCAGCGCCTTCATATTCTTGACAGCGCGGGCTACACCATGGTGAAACTGAACTGGTTCAACGGCCTGCGCATGCCATCTGTGTACTGCGAGCGCTCGTCTGGTGAGGTACAGAAGCTGAACGAGTTTGATTACTCGGATTTCAAACGCTCTCTCTCGCAGTGGAGTGTCCGTTAAACATCAATATAATGTGATGAATAGACGGTTCTACAAGCCATTTCTCCCAAACCCTGTCTTCGGATAGGGTTTTTTATTGTCGTCAGAATTGTCTGAAAATTCGACGCTTTAGCTGCATCTGGTATCAGGTTCGCTACAATTAACCATGATCTAGGTTAAATTCTTGACTATTAGACGTTAACTGTGTGTACTGGATGTGCACATTATTAAATATACCTATAAAAAATTTGTTGCTGGGTTGTTTTTGATTCGGTTGTCAGGTGAGTTAAAGGCTAGGAGAGCAGATGCGCCCTATTATGTATATTGAAGTTGGCGGCGTCCTTTGGCAGATCATGCCAGATGGTAGCTGGCAACAAATCCCTTTCGACACCAGCAAAGAGCCCGATGTGCTGGTGATTACTCAAGATGTCGAGGGTGACAATCTTGTCCTGACGCCAGAGCAAGAAGAGGCCATTGAAGCGCAGCTAGACCAAGTGGTAGAAGAGCTGACTCAATACACGCTCAACAACCGAAGCGGAGAGGCGTACTCAGGCGCGAATTCGCAAGAGAGTCAAAGCGCTTCTTTGATTAACTTTGTTCAAGCAACCCTGCAAGAAACCATCGCTAAAGCGGGCTTTGACACCCGTCCTAACGACCCTTTCGCTAACGATGATGCCCAGCCTGAGCCAGAAGTGCTTGATCTCCTTAATCAAAACGCTCAACTGAGCGTGGATATCCTCGATGGCGGAGACGGCTACGAAAACCGATTTGAATCGCCAGGTGTGGTGATCCAAGGAACGGCGCCGAATATTCGTGACGGTCGCACCGTCAACATCACCATTACCGATATCAATGGTAAGAGTGTATCAACCACTGCAGTGACGAACGATGAAATCTACTCGGTAAGCGGAGTGGATTTGACCTCTCTCGCCGAGGGACCCCTGTTGGTCAACGCCGTGGTCGCAGACAACTTTGGCAATAGCGTCAGCGCCCAAGACAACACAATCAAAGATACCCTTGCCACCATTGATGTCGACTTTGATGGTGAGGGTGACGAATACTACAACCAGTTCGAAGTGAGTAACGGCGCCTTAATCGGGCGTGTCGAGTTCGTCCAAGATGGTCAGCCCATCACAGTGCGAATCATTGACAGTGTGGGAACAACGTTAACACTGAGCTCTGTCGTTTCCGGCGGAACTTGGGCGATGGATAACCTCGACCTCAGCGCACTCGCCGAGGGCACCTTAACCGTTATCGCACAAACCATCGATGTGGCGGGTAACCCTGCAATCGCGCAAGACACCATCACCAAAGATACGTTGGCGTCAATTACGGCAGATGTCGAAGATGGTGGTGACAACGTCATCAATATTAATGAAAAAGAGAGCGTGACGTTCTCCGGCGCCGTGGCCAATGTCGAAAATGGTCAGCCTGTTCATGTCGTGATCACCGATGGCAGTACAACCCTTGAATTTGACACTGTGGTGGTGAACGGTCAGTGGCAGGTAGAGGATGTCGATATTGGTGATTTTGTCGACGGCACTTTAGAGGTCACGGCCAGTACGCAAGATATTGCAGGAAACCCTGCTACCACGACCGATACGAGTACCATTGTCGATACCACTGTCCCTACCATTGATATCGACACCCTGTCGGGCTTTAGCATTTTAGATTTTCGCCAAGGCAATTTGACTACGATGCAAGGCACAACCACGGGGGTTGACGATGGATTGTTGGTCACCATTACCGTTTCAGACGGTACGCAGACGTTAACCTTTCAGGGCGCCGTAACGGGCGATGCATGGAGCGTTGAAGATATCGATATCTCGTCGCTTGACCTCAGCCAAACGTGGACCATTGATGCGTCTGTTTATAACGCCATTGGCAACCAAGCTGTCGACGATATGCCGACGATCGTCCTGCCTGACTCGCTCTCATTTTCTGAAACCGTGGTGGGCATATTTGGCAGCGAAGCAAAAGATGCCAGTATTAATGTTGATTTCGCCGATTTTCGTTTTTATTCCGATCAAAGCTTTCTGACCGATAGTGTCACCTCGCAAAACAGCAGTATCACGGTGACAGTCGCTGGCGATGGGCAAAGTCTTGAAGGGGTGAATAACACTGATGAATTGGTGTTCAGAGCACAAATCGTCGGCGATGAAGTTCGCGTCACCTTTTACAAAGCGATAGATCAAGGCGAAGGGTTAGATTCACTGCAAACGGCTCTGTTGCTTGAAGGGATACAGACGGACGCCGATGGGACAACCGAAACCGTCATTGCCCATTTACCCATTACGATTAAAGACTCCGATCCGCTAGTGTTTGGCGAAAGTTACACCATGACAGAAGGGACAACGTCATCAGGCAACTTGCTCAACAATGATATTGATTTGGATACGCAACTTCTGATTCGAGAAGTAGAAGTCGGTGGTGACACGAAAGCCATCACCGGCAATCAGCCAGTCAGTTTTACCACTAGTGATGGCGTATTGACGGTATTTGCCAATGGTCACTGGACGTTCACCGCATCGCGAAACTTAGATCACAACGCAGAGCACTTGGTTTCTATTAACTACAAGGCGGGGGATGAGAGCAATGACTTTGGCACCACAACCGCTACGATCACCATCAACGATGGTGGCGCGGGTGATATTCAAAACGGTGTGGCAAGTAGCACAGAATCCGACCTAAGCGATGTTTCCGCTCCTCTTAACGCAACGTTTGAAGTATTGGCTGGCTCGGATAATCCCGATCCGTCCTCCCTTGTGTTTGCCAATGGCACGCTCGCTTTGCTCGACGCTTTGGGTTTGCAGTCGACCTTAGATTTAGCCGATATCACTTATACTTTAAGTGGCGATGGTACCCTTATTACTGCCAGTTCGGCTGGCGAAACCATCTTTACTTTAACATTGAGCGCAGTCGCCAATGGCGATGATGTGACGGCAACGGTCACCCTTAATCAGTCGCAGCCCATCAGTCACACCTTAAAAAGTGATGCTGTCACTATTCCTTTTTTGATTGCCGGTAGCGATTTGGATGGCACGCCATTGTCATCCGGTGCATTTGAATGGGTGATTCACGACGGTGCGGATCCTGAGTTGGCCAATGCCACCAGCGTGACGCTCAATGAAAGCGATCTTGGCTCAGCACCGTTAAGTGCAAATGGTAGTTTTTCTCTCACGATCGGCAGTGATTACCTCGATAGTCTGTTTTTTGATTTGGCCGACCAACCAATGTTAAGCAGTGGCGGGCGCGATATTGTCTTTGTTTTGAATGACGACGGCTCGCTCTCTGGCTATACAGAAGATCTGAACACTCGTCTGTTGCCCGATGAACTGGTGTTTACCGTCACCTTTGCTCAGCCTGACAATGACGCGGATGCAACCGTTCCCTATACCGTCACTCTCTATCAAGCGCTCGACCAACTGGATGGTGATAGCACGTTGCCGATCGTGGTCACCGCCAAAGACAACGATGGCGATGAGTCGAAATTGACCTTGGATATTACCGTCAGCGATGGTGGCGTGCCGAGCATTGGTTCTGGGAACGTCGATTTGTCTGAAACGCCAAGAGCAACAGGCGTGACAGCGAAAGCGACCGCCGACGTTTCATTTGATGTCAGTGCAGCGTTTGACCCGTTGGTTTATTTGGGCTTGGGCGTTGCAACGGGTGATGCCGTGTTGGACTCGAATGGCGTTCCCATCACCCAAAACGGTCAAGCGATCACATGGCGAGACAATGGCGATGGGAGTTACGATGCCATTCTCGCCAATGGTCAAACCGTTTTAAGCGTTTTTCTGCCTAGCGACTTTGTACTGGCGGCAGGTGACACAACAACGATTGATGTACGTCTTGAGCTGTATCAGCAAATTGATCACAACCTTGCAGGCAATGATTTAAGCTTAACCATCCCCGTACCGGTCTACACGGTGGATTCAGATGGGACGGAAAATACCGTTGAATCGAGCATCACCATTTTTGATGGCGCGGATCCTCAAATTGAAGTGATTGGGTCGATGGATGTCGATGAAGAGGGGTTGACCTCAGCTCAGCAAGACAGCGGTATTGAAACGTCAACGCCTTCGATCAATTTGATTGAAGGTTCGGATGATATCGTTTCCTTGAGTTTAGATCGTACCGCGTTTGATGCACAAGGCTATACCAGTGGCGGCGTCGCACTGACATTGGCTGAGGTCGACATCAATGGTTGGTACTATGCGATGGCTGATGGCGACGAAGCGTTTCGTATCCGTTTCAACCTGGATGGCAGCGTTGAATTTGAATTGTACCGCCCATTGGATCACGAATCGGGTTTAGGTGAAAATAACCTCGAACTTAACTTTTCTTTGACGGCGACCGATGCGGATGGCGATGTCTCTAGTGCCGTAGACTACACCGTCAATGTCAAAGACGATGTGCCGATCACGGTGGATTCGACGCTCAATTTGGTCGAAGGGGACAGTCAATCAGGCAACATGATCACCGCATTTGGCCGTGTTGGCGCCGATGGCGGTCAGTTGGCCAGTATCGGTTATGATGTCGACGGCAATGGTAGCTATGATCAGTATGTCTTTAGTGATGCCAATCCATCACATACCATCGATCTCTATAACGACAACACCCCATCAGACCCCTACGGCACGCTAACGATCAATCGAGACGGTAGTTACACCTTGGTGACCAACAAGAGCGTAGATGCAGACCCAGCATTGAAGGACTCCCTGCAAATGGTAGTGCGGGACTTTGATGGCGATGAAGCCACCAGTATGATTAGCTTTGTACTGGGGGACAACGAAGGCTTTATTCGTGTTGCTGATACGCAAACGACCGAAGACAATCTCGCTACGCTGGCGATTGAAGTCTCCACAGGGGATGTCGACCAAGAAGAGCAGGTGACGCAAATCGCCATCAGCGAAAGTTCGCTTAAAGGTGGTTCACTCTATCTCAATGGTGTGCTGCTTGTTGCCGTTGACGGATTGATTACCCTCTCTGGCAGCCAACTCGATAGCTCGAATCCAAGTTTAGTGGTACCCAATGGTACGTTGACGTATCTTCCTGCGGAAAATCAGTCAGATACTACACAGTTGATTTCTCTTGATGTCTCTGCGGTGATCAGCACGGATACGGGGCCTCGAGATCTAACGGAAACGCTAGAGGTCTCGGTGTTACCGATTGCTGATACCCCTGACTGGGGCCAGTCCCAGTTTACTTACAGCACGGTTGAAGATGCCGACGAGGCGCTGTCACTGGATATCACGGCCAACCTTGTCGACCTTGACGGCTCTGAATCGCTTAAATATGAGATCTCAAATATTCCCGACGGGATCACCGTTACTCTTAATGGCTCGCCCATCAGTGAAGGTAAACAGTACACTCAATCTCAACTCGATCAGATGAAAATCGAAGCGGACCCGAATGTCGCGGGGAGTTTCACGTTCGATATCAAGGCGGTTGCGATTGAAGCGGGGAATAGCTTTGCTAATAGCGATGATAAAACCGCTGAAACCACCTCACAGGTGGTGGTCAACGTGAGACCGGATGCCGATACGCCGACCCTTGAAGTAAAAGACATCAAAGGGTTGGAAGATGAGGGGATCAATCTTCAAGATTACATCTTCGCTGGCCTCACCGATACCGATGGCTCAGAAAGCTTACGCCTCAACATTCAAGTACAAGACGGCTGGACTATTGAAGGCGGCAGCGATATCGGTAACAACCAGTACACGGTGTTTGCGGCGGATCTTGCGGGTGGTTTAGTGACGTTGGTGCCTAAAGAAGACATCAGTTCCTACACGGAATCACTCTTTATCAATGTGACCGCTGTGGCGACAGAATCTACCCAAGATGGCTTGATTCCAGAGAACTCTGAAGCGTCAAGCAACACTGAAACGATTCAAATTTACCTCAAAGGCGTGGTGGATGAGCCGACGGTCATCGATGGCGGCCAAGGGCATTGGCAGTATGACGCTGAGAACAAGGTGATCAGCAATCAAGCGGACATGTTGGAAGATGCGCTAATCGCACTCGATTTTGTTGTCCAAACCAGTGACGACGATGTCTCAGAAGCGATCAATATTCTACTCACCGATATTCCAGAAGGTACCCAGTTAGTTGATGCTTCTGGAAACCCTGTTGCGTTAACCATCGCGTATATCGATGACACCACAGGTCCTGTATATCAGGTCAGTAATGACGACTTAGCGTCGCTCTATCTCAAACCAGTTAAAGATTTCAGTGGCCAGCTCACCTTGTCGGTGATCGCGGTGTCGACCGAGCCTGACGGTGATGCCGGCGAGTTCCCAATGACCGTCGAGATTGAGGTGTTGCCTCAGGTGGATCAAGCCGATGGCCAAGTGATTTCGACCCAAGGGGTCGAAGACCGATTGATTTCACTATCGCTTCAGCCGTCCATCAATGCCGATCAGGATGGCAGTGAGACCTTAACCGGTTACGTTATTACGTCACTAGATAACGACCTTACCCTCTACTTTGATGGGAAGCCCATTGAGATTGGAAGCGGCCTCGATTTGAGATTGGATGGCGACACGCCCACCCTCGATAGTTTATTAGCCAGTGGCCGTTTGAGCGTGCTGGCGAGCGAAGACTTAAGTGGCGTGTTCAGTGTGGGCATTCAATACCAAGTGACAGATACCTCTAGCGAAGGCGCGACCGATGTTCGCTGGCTTGACGGTTCGCTGAGTGTCAATGTGAGTGCAAAAGTCGAGCTGGATACGCGTCTTGAAAGCTCCGGCAAATTGTACAGCAGTGATGATGGCTCCGCGGTGGATATATCGGATGCGGTCATTTTCATTGACGAAGATCTCGATGGCTCAGAATACCTCGATTACATTTTGCTCGTCGTTCCGGATGGGTACACCTTGATTGTGACGCATCCTAATGGTGCTAGCCAAGACGGTGATGGTAATTGGCTGATTCCAGCAGCGGGTTTGACCAGTGACAGCTTCCAGGAGAGCGTGACACAAATTCTAAATGGTGCGACTATCTCCAGCGCACAAAACACCCCAGTGTTGGATATCGTGGTTCGCGCGCGCGTGCTTGACGGCAGCGATGACCGCTTTATCGATACCAGTTTTGAACTGCAGATCACCGGTCATGATGGCAGCGGAACATGCGATCCAGTCGGAACGCCCGGTGATATTCAGTCAGGCGATATTACGCAACCGGAAGGCGACAACATCGACCTCTCTGGGCTACTCAATAGTGATGTTGCTAGCGATCCAGACAACGTCATCTCGTTCTTTGTGCCGGCCGATTCACTGCCCGAAGGCGTTGAGATTCAGGGCAGTGGTGTCACTGTCGAGTATGATCGTTTGGGGAACGTGATTGGCTATTCCATTACTGCTTCGGCGCTGGACAGTTTGGTCTTGACTGGTATCGATGAAGACTATGCGGGCATCCTTACTTTTACCGTTCAAACCATAGAAACCTCAGCCTGTAATGGCACCTCGGTGACCACTGACCAAACCATTACTATCAAGATTACGCCCGTGGTCGATGACATTGCGGTCACGGCTGATACTTACACGATTCAAGAGGATGCGGTCAGTGACCTCAACCTATCGCTCATTCTTGGCGATAGCATTGAAGACAGCCAGATGATCACTGGCGAGGGCACCGAAGCAACGGGTAAAGAGACAGTCAATAGCTTAACCGTGACTTTGACTGCCGGTGCGACGCTATCTGGCCCTGAGGATGTGTTGCAAGACAACGGCGATGGAACGTGGACTATTTTGCAGCCTGCTCGATTAAATGAAGTCGAGTTGGTGCCGCCAGCGCATTACAGTGGAGACGTCGTGATGACCTTCACTGCCAATATCACCGATGAAGCGAGTGACATCGCCGAAACTGACACACAAGATAAATCCACCACAGTCACCGTCAATGTTGAAGCTGTCGCTGATGAAGCGAATCTTGTGACAGAGAACGTAACTGGTGACGAAGACAGCTATATTTCTCTCGGCTCCATGAGTGCGGCGCTGATCGATCAAGACGGATCAGAAAGCCTCTCTTTGAGTTTAAAAGGTGTCCCTGATGGTGCTGTTGTGGTTTACAAAGTGGGAGACAGTTACGAGCTTGCACCAAACAATGGTCCTGATGGCGGCACTTTTAACGGCAGCAACACCTATGAGTGGCAGTTAGACAGTGCTCGCTTGAGCGATGTGTACATTCTTCCGCCACGTGACTTCAGTGGTGATATGCCTCTCTCCTTGGAAGCGATAACCCAAGAGCTTGAAAACAGTGATGTTAATTTCACGAGTTCTGAATTCATTGTCGGTGTATTGCCGGTAGGTGACCGTGTAGAGTTGGTCGACCTTGCTGATAGCTTGACGAGTGAGGAAAACACCGGTGTGGAGATTACACTCAACGCCTCGAGTTTTGAGACCAACAGTGACGAGTACCTACTACTCAGTTTTATTATTGAACCGACTTCTGACGCTAGTGCGTTTACGGGCTTAGATCGGATAAAAGTGGGATTGCAAACCTCGGTGTTTTTGTCGACAGGCGATGGCCGAGCGATCGCGACTGTACAGGTTAAAGCGAGCGAAATTAACAACGTCACTTTCTTCCCGGGTGATGCTTTTGGAGAGTTCGACGTGACGATTTCTGTGTCGAGCTATGATCAAGCGATCGTGTTGGGTGAGCTTGCCGATGATCTGGGCGAGGCGACCGAGGAGAGTTTAACATTAACCATTACGCCGGAGCCTGATGCGCCCAATCTGACTGTGGATTATGACACCATTGTCGCCGATGCCGATGGCATCATCCCATTGGGGCTGAGTCTTGAACTTATCAATCCAGCCGACAATGAAACGGGCAGCGTGATCATCTCAGGCTTGCCGAGTGGCCTAGTGTTAAGCGCGGGTACTAGTCAAAACGGTAAGTACACCGTTGCGATGGAGGACATCGCTGATTTATCGATTGTTGGCGGTTACGATGGAGCCAGCGATTTTCAGTTGTCGATTGAGCCGGTGGCCAGCATAGGTTCCGATTCAGCAAGCGGTGTCGCGCAAGTTATTGACATCAGTTTGCAAGACCCAAGCGTTGTCTCAACCACGTTGACGGGTACTGATGGCGTTAATGACCGATTTGTGATTGGTCAAAGTAGCGGCACCGATACGATTACGGATTTTGAATACAGCGCCGATAGCGATGCCATCGACTTAAGTGCGATTTTAACTGGCGTGACCGACGGCGATAGTGCGGCGCAACAACTTGATATTCGAGATGACGGCGGGGATGTCTTGATTGAGGTGACACCAGATGGCAGCACAGTTCAGCAATCCGTGCGTATTTCGGGTGTGAGCCTTAATGACTTCGCGCCGAGTGTGAACGGGGAAGCCGAGATTCTGCAAAAAATGATTGATGATCAAAACCTCATCGTGCAGTAAAGGATGGGAAAGAAGGCTATGGAACAAAACGGGGCGTTAGACCCTTGGTATGCAGCCCTTGAGTGGTGGGTAAACCACTTTGATAAACGTTGCCACAAGGATTTGTTGCTGATGGGGTTGCCGCTGTCTGAACACGGTAGGATGGATCATCAGCTCTTTTTCCGTGCGTTGGAACGGGCACAGCTATACGAGACGCCGTTGCCACTGTCAGAGATCACTCCACAATCCTTACCCCTCTTGCTGGTGGATAAACACAGTAATCAACCCTATATCGTCACCAAGCACGATGAGCAAGGCTATCAGCTGTGGTCGGCAGAGGGCGAGAAGACCATGAGCGCCGAAGAGATCAAGCGGTGCTCAGAGCCTAACCTGTGGCGCATTGACGTTCAAGCACACTATGACGAGAGAGTCGAAAACTCGCAGCCTCGTTCCCAAGGGCATTGGCTATGGAACGTGGTCAAAGAGGTGAAGCCTTGGTATCGAGATCTGCTCGTAGCGTCTTTACTTATCAACGTGCTGGCTCTGGTTGTCCCGCTGTTCACGATGAATGTGTATGATCGAGTGGTGCCCAATCAAGCCTTTAGTACCTTGTGGGTGCTGGTGGTTGGGGTCTGTGTCGTGATTGTTTTCGACTGGTTGCTGCGCGAGGCGCGAAGCTCAGTGACGGATGTCGCTGGGCGTTATCTGGATAATAAGCTGTCTGCCATCTTGCTTGGTAAAGTATTGGGGATGAAGCTAGAAAACCGTCCGCAATCGATCGGGGCGTTTTCTCGCCAACTTCAAGATTTTGATAGTGTCCGTGACTTCTTTACCTCCATATCGCTAGTTACCTTGATTGATCTGCCTTTTACCCTGCTGTTTTTGCTCCTTATCGGCTGGCTAGGTGGCGCGATGATGTTGATTCCTGTCACTGTGATGCTGGTGCTGATCGGATTGTCGGTCGCGATGAAAGGCAAGATAGAACAAACCCAACAGGAGACGGCAGCGCTGTCGAGCCAGCGTCAAGCCCAACTGTTTGATTGCTTAAGTTCGTTGCCTGAAATCAAACAGAATAACGCACAAGGGACGATACAAAAACGCTGGGAGCAGACGGTCGCTTCCTTGTCCGACTGGCAAAATCGTTCTCGTCATTATTCCAACTTAGTGGCGCACTCAATTCAATCGAGTCAGCAAATCGTCACCATTTGTCTAATCGTGTTTGGTGTCTATCAGATTTCTGAGGGCTTGCTCAGTATGGGCGGGTTGATTGCAATTGTGATGCTTAGCGGTCGAGCGGCGGGCAGCATCAATCAACTCTCTCTTCTCATGCTGCGTTATCAGCAAACCAAGACCGCTATCGAAGGGCTTAACGCTATCATCGAGTTGCCTCAAGAGGATCAAGAAAGCAGTAAATTGTCCCAAGGCCAGTTCCAAGGCGGCGTGCGTTTAGACAAGGTGAGTTACCAATACCCTCAAACTCCTACACCTAGTTTAGAGAGCGTAAGTATTGCTATTCCCGCCGGTGAGCGTGTTGGGATTATTGGCGCTGCGGGTGCGGGAAAGTCTACGTTACTTGCCATTATCGCCAAGCAGGCAAATCCAACCCAAGGACGCGTTTTTTATGATGAGATTGATAGCCAACTTTGGCCGAGTGCCACCATTCGTCATCACACCGGCTGGGTGGGACAAAACCCACAACTGCTCTATGGCACAGTGATAGACAATATCACCTTGGGCGCGAACGAGGTCGATCAGAAAAAGTTAGCGCAGGCGATACAGCTTTCGGGATTGGGTGCCTATCTCGATCGTATGAGTAACGGGTTGGAGACCCAAGTGGGTGAAGGCGGACGTTTTTTATCCGGCGGTCAACGTCAAGCGGTGGCGTTGGCGCGTGCTTTTTATCGCAACTCAAGTTTATTGATTCTAGATGAACCGACCGCTTCCTTAGATAGCGACGCAGAAGCGCGTTTATTCCATAGTTTGCAGTCGTTGCCGCGTGACAAAACGATGTTCATTAGCTCGCACAAACACTCCTTCCTCTCCTTGTGCGACCGTATTTTGGTGGTTCATCAGGGGCAGATCGTTGCAGATGGCTCACCCGCAGAGATCTTGCATGCGCGTAAAGAGACCAACAAAAAGCGTGTTCGCTCTGTCTCAGTGGTCAAAGGAGGCAAGCATGAGTAGCACCGCGTGGAACAACGCGCATCTAGCCTATCGCTCACGTCGCTTGATTTGGTTAAGTGGTGCGCTCATTGTTGCCATCATCGTGTGGGCAACGTGGGCCAAACTGGAAGAGGTGGTGGTGGGCGAAGGAAAAGTGGTACCGAGCCTTTCTGTCCAGACGATACAAAGCCTAGAAGGGGGCTTGGTAAAACAAGTGCTCGTCACTCAAGGTGAGCGCGTTGAGCTTGGTCAGCCCATAGCGATTTTAGACGACACGCGTTTTAAAGCGAGCTTTCAAGAGTCGGCTCAACAAGCGCAATCTTTGCTGGCACAAAAGCAGCGTCTGGAAGCCGAATTGATGAGTGTTCAAGTACAAAGCTCGCAAGTTGACTGGCGTGAGCAGGTCAACGTGGTCACCGCGCCCTTTGTGTTAGAAGAGGGCAGCCATAATGCACTATTTAATGAGCGCGCGAACTACTTGGAGCGCATCGGCCAGCTCAATGCAGAGCTTGAAGAGTCGACGCTGCGCATAGAGCAGCAAGCGCAGGCCTACAACGATACCTTGAATGCCATCAAAACGTTGCAAAGTAGTCTGGCCATTGTCACTCAAGAGCGCGACATGTTAGGTGACGTCGTTGCCAGTGGCGCGGTTGCGGAAGTCGAACTGCTCAAGCTCAATCGCGATTAC
This sequence comes from Vibrio sp. R15-SG3-ISO1A, assembly GCF_059833955.1. Taxonomy (NCBI): domain Bacteria; kingdom Pseudomonadati; phylum Pseudomonadota; class Gammaproteobacteria; order Vibrionales; family Vibrionaceae; genus Vibrio; species Vibrio sp. R15-SG3-ISO1A. The sequence continues at coordinate 6,203 of NZ_JCBDGH010000028.1, read as the reverse complement.
GTCAAGTTACAAGGTGACATCGCCAGCTCACAAGTGATGGCGCAAAAGCAAAAAGCCGCCTACGCCGAAGCGATTGCCGATAGGCGAAGCACGGCGCTCGATTTTCGTGCTAAAGCGCAAGGACAACTGAATGAAGTCGCCACTAAACTGGCTCAACTGCAAGAGAGTCAACAGGCGATAGCGGATCAACTTAATCGCACGCAGCTTGTCTCGCCAGTTGATGGACGAGTCAAAGAAGTCTTTGTTCGCACTATTGGTGGTGTGGTAAGACCCGGCGAGCCGATCATGGAGTTGATACCTGAGAACAGCACCTTGATAGTTGAAGCGAGGATCTCGCCGCAAGACATTGCTTTTGTGCGCAGCGGCCTTGCTGCGACCGTGAAATTCAGTGCCTACGATTTTGTCATTTATGGTGGATTAGCAGGCAAAGTCACCTATGTCAGTGCTGACGCCCTGCAAACGGAAGAGGGCAATGCCTACTACCGTGCTCACATCACGTTGGATGACAACGAAAAGGTGTCGCAATTTACCATTATTCCCGGCATGCAGGTGGCCGTGGATATCTTGACGGGGGAGAAAACCGTCCTGAGTTATTGGCTAAAACCTATTTTGAGAGCAAAAGAGAATGCTCTTCGAGAACGATAATAAACATAAGGATAGATAATGCGTTCCAAATCGCTATTGTTAGGCGTGTTGCTGTCGAGTTCAGCGCACGCCATTTCTCTGGAAGAGTCGGTGGCGTTTGCCATCGATTACAGCCCAGAGTTGTTGGCTCAGTATTCCCGCTATCAGTCTGTAGTGCGTGATGGTGATGCCGCAAGTGGACTTCAGCTTCCACAGGCCAACCTTTATGCTGCAGCCGGTTATGAGGAGACGCGTTACAACAGTGGCTCATACATTGATCCAGATGATAGAGGCTTAACGCGCACCGAAATTGGCCTAAAAATCTCTCAATTGCTGTTTGATGGTTTTAGTACCAGTTCAAATGTGGCTCGTTTGGGGTATGAGGCAGAAGCAGAGCGCCTAACGTTAATCTCAAGGGCAGAAAACGTATCACTCGACATTGTGCGTATTTACTTGGAACTGCTAAAAGCGCAAACCTTACTTGAGCTTGCAGAGCGCAATGTCCGAGAGCACCAAGAGATCTACCAAAATGTATTGGACAAAACGCAAAAAGGGTTGAGCAGCAATTCCGATTTAGCGCAGATTTCAGCGCGTGTCGCCACGTCTCAATCCTCTCTTATCGCTTCGCAGAACAATCTCGTCGATCTCCAGACTCAGTATTTGCGCTTGGTGGGCAAAATGCCAACGGACTTGGTCGATCCTGTGTTTGATGACGCGCTGCTGCCGAGCAGTGCGGAGGTAGCGAAAACGCAGGCCATCGACAATCACCCCGAAATCAAGGCGGCGGTATTGGATTTGGATGCCGCGCGTAAAGAGGTTCGCCGAGAAAAAGGCGGTTATTACCCAGAGATCAAGCTTGAGTTACATGCCAACAAGAATGACAACGTCAGCAACGCTGAAGGACCAGATGAAGATGCGCGCATCATGCTGACGATGGATTACGATATTTTCAATGGCTTTGCCACCGATGCGAGTGTTGAGTCTTCCGCTTGGCGCGTAGAAGAGGCTCGCGCTATTCGCTTGCGCACTGAGCGTGAAGTCGAAGAGGGCACGCAACTGGCTTGGAACGCCTACGACATGTTAGAGAAACAGATGATGTTACTGCAACAAAACGTGGATGCAGTGAAAATTGCAGAGCTTGGTTATATCCAGCAGTTTAACGTGGGTCGCCGCAGTTTGTTGGATGTGTTGGATGCCAAAGTGGAAGTGTTCTTAGCGAGAAAAAATTATGTCTCAGCCAAATACGATCATACCTTAGCCGCATACCGACTGTTTAATGCGATGGGTATTCTTACTTATGCGCTTCGAGTCGAACATCCAGAAGAGTGGCAAGGGGAGGAGAAACAATGATGAAGTGGTTACCCCTCTCGCTTGTGCTGCTGACCGCTTGTGCGCAAGAGCCAAATATTGAGACGACGCGTCACCAAATTGATGATCTGACCGATGACGATCGCGACGGCGTGATCAATCAGCGTGATTTGTGTGCATTGACGCCGGACAATGTGGCTGTCGACAGACAAGGTTGTACGCAGTGGCAAATTGAAGTAAAAGCCAACGTGATCAGTTTTTTCTTCGACATGGACAAGCACCAAGAAACGCCGGAACATCAGGCGCCCCTTGAGCAACTCACGCAACTGCTTGATGCGCACCCCGATGCGTCGGTAATATTGCTCGGTGATACCAGTCCTGAAGCGAGCTTGGCGTACAACCAGGCTCTGGCTAAGCGTCGCACCTACACCATACGTTTGATGCTTGAGCGACAAGGCATCGACCCCAACCGTATTTCAGAGCAGGAGTTCACCCAAGTGACGGCATTGACTCAGTATCTGCATGCGCGTAAACGCCGTGCCATTGCCGTCGTCATGACCGACGTCATGAGCGTAAAGCCAACGTGGACGATTTTCAGCTCCGAGCAACAATTAACACCCAAAAACAACGCAGAGGTGAAAAATGAACAGTAAACTTTTGCCACTGATGTCGACTGCGTTGTGTATTATGCCTTGCAGTATGGTCTCTAACGCGTCAGCGCAAGATTCGATCACCTCAGTGGCGGTGGACAGTCATATGGTCTCTCTTATCGGTGCATTAACGGATGGCAAGTTTGAGCAGTTGGACATTCTTAGCCGAGAAAATATTCCTGCCGCTATGCTTAGCCGAGAAGTGAGGGTCGGTGTGAGCGCTCGTCGCTGGACGGACTTAGAAGTGGCCAAATTTGAAAAGCTCACCGGGTATCGTCCGACCGAGCTTTACTTTACCGCTGATGTGGTGGCCGTACTAGCCAACGAAGAGAACCCAAACCAAGAGGTGACATTGCAACAGCTCCGTGACGTTTTTGGTTGTAACGACGATGTTCTGCCTACGCGCTGGTCAACGTGGGGCGAAGAAGCAGAAACGCCGCTGATGCTGCCTTTTGCGGTGGATGAAGGTTTAAAACTCCATCATACCTTCCATGAGTGGGTCACGTGCAAAGAGGGCACCTATGCGGCGACGCAGTTTGTCGCGGATGAAGAGGGGCTGGAAGAGGCGCTGGATGATAACGAGCAAGCGCTGGCGTATGTGACCTATTCTAAGCGTTGGCAAGATGCGAATATCTTGTCGGTCGTCGATGACCGAGGTGATCGTTACGATGTGAATAAAGAAACCATCTTGTCGGGCCGTTATCCGCTGTCGAGTGTTTATTACTTGTATCTCGACCTGCCACCACATCGAAATTACTTTTCACCGTCAGAAAAGCAGTTTATCGAGTTGGCACTGAGCCAAGAGCATCAATCGGTGCTCAATCGCTTTGGCTTTATCAGCTTACCTGAACAGGCGATTTGGCGAAATTATGTCAAGCTAGGCCTAGAGCCACCTATCGTTGAGGGTGGTTACAAGTAACCACTTCACTGACACTAACTCATTCGATCTAAAAAGCCCCAAACGGGGCTTTTCTATTGGTAGAGGCGGTGAAATTCCAATTAGGACTCGACCATGACGCGCGTATCTTCACTCAGCGATTCGAGTTCGTTGGCCACATCGTCAATGCTGATCTCCTGTGGTAATCGAATTGCCATGTTGGCGGTGAACAAACTCGAGCTCACTCCACCACCGCCCGCAATAAAGACGCGCTGGCAATCCATGTCGAGAATATTAATACCTTGACCATCCAGTACGTGAGTGATCTCATTAACGATGCCGTTGCGATCGTTAGCGTCTAAACGGATTTGATAAATGGTATCCGAGGCATGAGCCGCAGTGTCTGAATCGACAATTTGCACCAACAACTCATCATAAGATTGGAATGCGGCTTTGACGGTGTCTACGTTCTCCGCCGGGACATCGACTTTGATCACGGCCGCGACTTGATCCTCAATAAAGTTCACTTTGCTAATCAGCCATTTACCGCCGTTCTCATGGGTAATGGCCGCGAGGTTTTTGATTGTGGTTGGCGTCGCTTTACCAACAAAATTGACAATAAATGTGTGAGTCATAAGTGCCTCCTGCGTTCTTGGACGAAAACATATCGTCTCATTTCAGTGTAGGATCGCGGTAAAGTTGAGGTTTGACTTAGGTCAATTTTTCAAGCTAATACATTGTTGAAATTGAGAATATTGGTACTTCTGACACAAAAAAGCGACGCATGGCGTCGCTCGATGAAGAAGCGTAAACACGAGACGTTGGGTTTAAAACGTCACTTTAAGCTCAAAACCGTAAAAGACGGGGTCATAGGTTGCGCCTGAATTGAGGGCAAACGTCGCGGCCTCTTGGTTACCAAACCACGGATTGCTCACGTACTGCCACTCTGCGCTGCCGCCCCAGGCGTCAGTCACCCAACCGTGAATGTGGCCAACGGGGTTCAAGAAAAACAGTGTTACGTCACCCATGCCTTGGGAGCCGAACACTTCACCGCCATCGGCGACGATACTTTGTTCTGCTTCAAACATCATCTCACCGACTACGGCGCCAAAGAATGGGGTGATGAACAGATCTTGCCAAGAGGGCACTTCCGCAAAAGCTTCCACGCCGTACTCCCAGAAAAACGCTGACATCGTAGCGGAATAGAGGAAGGACTCAAACTCATTGAATCCAGCGTGACGCGCCGCAGTGTAGTAGACACCCCCAAAATAGGGGTGCATGATGTAATTGAGAAAATGCTCGTCACGATCCCAAACTGGACCATCAGAGACGTTGTCTTTCCACTTCTTACCCAAATTACTCAGGTCACGACTCTCTTCATCCCACTTAGTGATGGACTCAGGCAGTAGAGTCATCAGGCCGACAGTGGCGACACTGAGGCCTAAAATGGTGTAGGTTTGGCCCATCAAGTAATCCCAGTCTTTCTCACTTTGCACCGTAAGATAGCGTGGGCGAGGAGGCTCAGAGAGCTCAAGCTCATTTGCGCTCAGACTTAAGGTAAAAGGATCACCGCTTTGGTATTGGTATGAGTGCGCGTAGAAGGTATGGGGCTTGGCAGGGATATAACTCAACTCTATCGGCTGAATATCATGTTGGCTTCCTGCTGCGGCATAAGACGACGCCGTTAATAATAGTGCACCCACGCTTTTTCTAAACACATGAACTCCAAAGGGTTGTTATATTGATCGCGCTCACAATTATCCCTTATAGAGGAGAGAATGCAAACCAGTAAATGTCATAAATAAGAAACTAGGTGATATTAGTAATGTCTGTCACTATAGAGCGATAACAAAACAGATAAGTTTCACGCGCTGACGCTACCAAATAAAGGAATTCATATGTTAAAAATTGCCATGTTAAGTACTGGGGAAGAAGTGCTCCACGGAGATATCGTCGACACCAATGCCGCTTGGCTGTCTGAGCAGTTCTTTACGCACGGCTTTTCATTAGCTAAACGTTCTACCGTTGGTGATGAAGAAAGTGCCCTAGTGGAAGAGCTGTTGATGTTGAGCTTTAACTATGACGTGGTGGTGGTTAATGGCGGCCTCGGACCAACCAGCGATGATTTAAGCGCGCACGCAGCTTCGTTGGCTGCAGATGTGGAGCTTGTGCTGTATCCCGAGTGGCTTGATAAGTTGACGGCCTTTTTTGCTACCCGCAATATGGCAATGCCCGAAAGTAACCGCAAGCAAGCGATGTTACCTAAAGGCAGTGTCTTACTCGACAATCCTATCGGCACGGCGTGTGGGTTTAAGGTCGTGATCAATGACTGCGTGTTTTATTTTACACCGGGTGTGCCGAGTGAATTTAAGCGCATGGTCAAAGAGCAAATCTTGCCTGATTTAAAACAGCAGCACCCTCAAGTGCAGGGGTACGAATGCAGTCGACTCTATACGTTTGGCACGTCCGAATCGGCGTTGTCTGACATGCTCGATAAGGTGGCATTACCAGAGGGGTATACTCTGGGCTATCGGTCTTACCTGCCTTTTATTGAGGTCAAACTCTTTGGCCCGAAAGGAGAGCTAGAGACACGGGTTAAGTTACTGCAACTGATTTTTAATCTCATTGAATCTAGTGTGGTGTCGGTAGATGAAACCATGCAAAAGCATGTCGCGTTTTTAATCGAAGAGCGTAAATCATCGATTGCGACCGCCGAGCAATCGACGTTTGGCGCGCTATCTCAG